>NZ_JBEXSX010000052.1:0-72651 GCF_040613835.1 Streptomyces sp. NPDC006207
GCCCGGGGTCTGGCAGATGATCGGCACCTTGACGTCGTAGGGCAGTACCTTCACGATCTGCCCCTCAGGTCGCCGTGGCGGCCGCCGCCGCACGCCCGGCCTGACGGCCGGAGAAGAGGCAGCCGCCGAGGAACGTGCCCTCCAGGGAGCGGTAACCGTGGACGCCGCCACCGCCGAAACCGGCGACCTCACCGGCGGCGTACAAGCCCGGCACCGGCTCCCCCGCCGCGTCCAGGACCCAGCCGGACAGGTCGGTCTGCAGACCCCCGAGCGTCTTGCGGGTGAGGATGTTCAGCCGTACCGCGATCAGCGGTCCCGCGGCCGGGTCCGTGATCTTGTGGCCGTGGCGGTACGGCTGAGGAAGTCGCCCGGGTACGCCAGGGCGTTGCGGATCCCCATCACCTGGGCGTCCTTGGTGTACGGGTTGTCGATCTCGCGGTCGCGGGCGTCGATCTGCCGCTTGAGGTCGGCCAGGTCGATGAGGTCCTGCCCGGTCAGCCTGTTCATCCCGGCGACGAGCCCGGACAGGGAGGAGGAGACCACGAAGTCGACGCCGTTCTTCTTGAACCGCTCGATGGGCTCCGGGGTCTGCCACAGGCGGGAGAGGGTGAGGGGGATGTCCTTGTTGGTGAGGTCCGGGTTCTGCTCCGAGCCGGAGAGGGCGAACTCCTTCGCCAGGATCTTCTGCGTGGTCACGAACCAGGAGTAGTCGTACCCGGTGCCCGTGATCGTCCTGATCGTGCCGAGGGTGTCGTACCCGGGCAGGTCCGGGGCGGAGAACCGCCTGCCGGTGGCGTCCAGCCACAGCGAGGAGGGACCGGGGAGGATGCGGATGCCGTGCTTGGCCCAGATCGGGGCGTAGTTCTGCAGACCTTCGGTGTAGTGCCACATGCGGTCCGGGTTGACGATCCGCCCGCCGGCCCGCTCGGTGATGGCGAGCATCCGGCCGTCCACGTGCTCGGGCACCCCGGAGATCATGTTCTTCGGCGGTGCGCCGAGCCGGGCCGGCCAATTCTGGCGCACCAGGTCGTGATTGGCGCCGATGCCGCCCGAGGTCACGATCACGACCGGGGCGCGCAGCTCGAAGTCGCCGACGACGGTGCGCGAACTGCGGGTGCCGCGAGGGGCGTTGCTCGGTTCCAGGACGGCTCCGCGGACCCCGGTGACGACGCCGGCGGTGCGCACGACCTCGTCGACGCGGTGCCGGAACCTGAAGCTCACCAGCCCCCTGGCGACCGCGGCGCGTACGCGCTTCTCGAAGGGCTCGACGACGGCCGGGCCGGTCCCCCAGGTACGCCTCGGCGGCCGCCGGGCTCGCAACGGTGCGCCGCGCCATCGGTCCGGTCGGCAACTTCCGCACGTGGGGACGGGTTTGACGATCCCAAACCCGTACGGTCGCGCTGCGGACGTGGGAAAGATCACCTCGCACGCCCTGCCCCCGTCCCCGGGTTTGGGGCCAGGATGCGACCGCCCCCACCGGGGCAGTCCGAACCGTCGTCGGGCCGACCCCGGCCCCACGGAACAGCCAGGGGATCCCTTGAGACCATCACCCAGACGCTGGGGCGTGCTCGCCGCCACCGGCGCCGCCCTCCTGTCGATGGCGCAACCCGCCGCCCTGTCCGCCGCCCAGGCGGCCCAGGCCGCCTCGCCCGGGAGCGCCGGCTCCGACGCCCCGGCCGCGCGGGGCAACGTGCCCGCGGGCGTCCACACGGTTACCCTGATCACGGGTGACATCGTTATCACCCGGCAGTCCGGTACCGCCGGAGGCACCGTCGAGGTGCGCGGCGCGGGCGGGTCCCAGAGCCGCGCGCACATCATGGAGTCCCGCGGGGACCTTTACGTCTATCCGGAATCCGCCCTCCCCTACGTGGCGGCGGGCACCCTGGACCGGCGCCTGTTCAACATCAGCAAGCTCGTCGCGGACGGCTACGACGACGCGCACCTCGACCAGCTGCCGCTCATCGTCTCCTACGGCACCGCCGCCGGCCTGCGCTCCACGACGCCGCGCGGTGCCACCCGGGTCAGGGACCTCAGCAGCGTCCAGGGTGCCGCCCTCACCGAGGACAGGGACCGGTCCGCCGACTTCTGGCAGGCCGTCACCTCCGCGCCCGGTGCCGGATCGCACGCCGCCAAAACCACCTCCGGCGACACCCCCGCCTTCGGCTCCGGCATCGCCCGCATCTGGCTCGACGGCAAGGTCGAGGCCGATCTCGCCGACACCACCGCCCAGATCGGCGCCCCGCAGGCGTGGTCGGCCGGCGACACCGGCAAGGGTGTCGACGTCGCCGTCCTCGACACCGGTGTCGACACCGGGCACCCGGACCTGTCCGGCCGGATCGCCGCCACCCGGACCTTCGTCCCGGACGAGGACGTGACGGACCGCAACGGGCACGGCACCCATGTCGCGTCCACCATCGCCGGCACCGGGGCCGCCTCGGGCGGCCAGGAGAGGGGCGTCGCCCCCGGCGCGGACCTCCACCTGGGCAAGGTGCTGGCCGACTCGGGCTCCGGCCAGGACTCCTGGGTGCTGGCCGGTATGGAATGGGCCGCGGTGGACCAGGACGCGGACGTCGTGAGCATGAGCCTGGGCTCCGACACCCCGTCCGACGGCACGGACCCCCTCAGTGCGGCGGTCGACCGCCTGAGCGCGCAGACCGGAGCGCTGTTCGTCATCGCCGCGGGCAACATGGGTACGCCCGGCAGTATCGGCGGGCCGGGAGCGGCGGACGCCGCCCTGACGGTGGGAGCCGTCGACTCCTCCGACGACGTCGCCTGGTTCTCCAGCCAGGGTCCGCGCGTCGGCGACGGCGGTCTCAAGCCGGAGATCACCGCGCCCGGCGTCGACGTCCTGGCGGCCCGCTCGCAGTACGCGCCGGAGGGTGAGGGCAGCTACCAGACGCTCAGCGGCACCTCCATGGCCACCCCGCACGTCGCGGGCGCCGCGGCCCTGCTCGCGGCCGCGCGCCCGGGGCTCACCGGCTCCCAGCTGAAGGACCTGCTGGTGAGCAGCTCGAAGCAGACCCCGCAGTACGACGCGTTCCAGGCGGGCAGCGGGCGGGTGGACGTGCCCTCGGCGCTCGGCGCCGAGGTATTCGCCTCGGCGACCGCGTTCACCGGCCAGGCCGAGGCCGGTGGCGGTGCCGCCGCGGTCGCACGCCCGGTCACGTACACCAACACCGGGGGTTCCCCGGTGACGCTCGCCCTGTCCGTCCAGGCCCCGAACGCCCCCGCGGGGCTGTTCGCGCTGTCCGCGTCCCGGGTCGTCGTGCCGGCGCACGGCACCGCCGAGGTCACCGTCACCATCAACGGTTCGAAGGGGACCGGAAACGGCCGCTGGTCAGGTCAGGTCGTCGCGGCCGACACGGCGGGGAGGACGGTCACCCACACGGCGGTGTCGCTGGGCGACGCCGCCCACAGGCTGACGATGGTCCTCAAGGACGGCGCGGGCAAGCCCATGTCCGGGGTCGTCGAGGTGCTGCGCTCCGGCGACTTCGACCCGGCGTTCTACCTCGTCGACCAGACCGGGCGGCTGGAGACCTGGCTCCCGGACGACGTCTACTCCGTACTGTCCTTCAAGGACGTGCGCGGCGTGCACGGTCCCCACTCGATGGGCATGGCACTGCTCGGCGACCCCGAGGTCGTCATGGACCGCGACCGCACGGTGACGCTGGACGCGACGAAGCTCCAGCGGGTCGACATGACGACACCACAGCCGACCGAGGTGACCTACCAGCGCCTGGAGTACAACCGCGCGATGGGCGGCGGCAGCTGGCGCGACTACATGGAGACCCAGACCAGCTACGACAGCCTCTGGGCCCAGCCCACCACGCACGAGATCACCCACGGCGACTTCCACCTCGGCGCCCGCTGGCGCAAGGAGCAGCCGGCGCTGTCCGTCACCGCCGGGAACGACGCGTTCACCGACGTCCTGCGGCAGGAGGACGTCACCGCGCTCGCCCAGGGCCACTACGCGTTCCCCCTGGTGGCCGCCGGTGACGGCGCGAGCGCGGACTACGCCGGGCTCGACGCGCGCGGCAAGGCGGTGGTCGTGCGCCGGGGCGGCACCGTGGGCGACGCCGAACAGGCCGCTGCGGCGGTCGCGGCGGGCGCCAGGCTCCTGCTCGTCGTGAACGACCAGCCGGGACGCCAGCTGCGGAGCTACACCGACGACCCCTTCACGCCCGCCCGGATCGACGTGGCGCTGCTGAGCACCGACGAGGGCGAACGGCTCCTGCGCCGCGCGTCGGCACGGGGCGCCGTGCTGAAGGTGGGCTCGCAGCCGGTCAGCCCGTACGTCTACGACCTCATGTGGACGTGGCACAACGAGATCCCCGGCCACCTCGTCGTCAAGGGCGGCACGAAGAACCTGGCCCGGGTCGACGTCACCTTCGACAGCCCCGACCCGGCCCAGGGCGGCGGCGAGTTCCGCTTCGACTGGCCCGTGTACTCCAACTGGGGCATCGGCCTGACGATGCGGGAGCCGGTGAACTCGCGGCGGGTCGACTGGGTCTCCACCGGACCGGGCTACTCCTGGGGCCAGGAGGCCTACGTCGACGGTCTGCTGTACGAGGTCGAACCGCGCACCACGTACCGGGCGGGCAGCCGGCACAGCCAGGAGTGGTTCAAGCCCGTCGAGCGGCCGTACCTCAACGACAACTACAAGCTGCCCACCCGCAGCGGCAGTTGGCTGGCCTTCGACATCCCCGCATGGGGTGGCGCGGACCACGTCGGCATGTCGATGGACTACCAGCGCACACGGCAGACGCTCACGCTCTACCAGGGCGGCACGCGCCTGGGCCAGAGCACGACCAACACCAGCATGGGGGGCACCGCCCCCGGTACGGGCCGGCTGCCCTACCGCCTGGTGCTGGACGCGAGCCGTGACGCCTCGGTGAGCCCCTACTCCGCCACCACGCACACCGAGTGGGAGTTCACGTCCAAGGCCCCGGCGGGCGACGACGCGGCGGTGCTGCCACTGCCTCAGATCGACTACGGCATCGCCACCGACGCGGACGGCAGGGCCGCCCGGAACGACGCGCTGTCCGTCACGGCCGCCCACCTCCCGGGCGCCGTCGGCGCGGGCTCCCTCTCGGACGTCTCCCTCGAGGTGTCCTACGACGACGGGCGTACCTGGCGGAAGACCGCCTGCGGGCACGACGGCCGCTTCAAGCTGTCGGCCCCGAAGCAGGCCCGGTTCGTCTCGCTCCGGGCGCGTGCGCACGACTCCGCGGGCAACGCGGTCACCCAGACCGTGATCCGGGCCTTCGGCCTCCGCTGACGCGGGGCGCCGGATCCCATCGGTGCGGGCGGGCCTCCTCACGGCCCGCCCGCACCGCCGTGCACGGGGCCGGATCGGAAGACGCGAGGACCCCGCGGGCGACGGCCCGCGGGGTCCCGGCGTGGAGGGGGCTCAGGCGGCGACGCCGGCACCGGCCTGGGAGAGCTGCTCGATGACCTGGGTCAGACCCTCGACGACCTCGGAGTCGTCCGCCGGGTGCGTCTGCGCGAAGCGGGTCACGGACCCGGGGATGGAGAGCTTGGCGTCCGTGAGGACGGAGGCGCCGGCGATGCCGGCCGCCTTGCGGGCCTCGTCCTGGGCCCACACGCCGCCGTACTGGCCGTAAGCGGTGCCGACCACGGCGACCGGCTTGCCGGACAGGGCACCGGCACCGTGCGGGCGGGACAGCCAGTCGATGGCGTTCTTGAGGACGGCCGGGATGGTGCCGTTGTACTCGGGCGAGAACAGCAGGAACGCGTCGACGGCGCCGGCGGTGGCGCGCAGACGGGCGGCGGCCTCGGGCACCGCGCCCTCGACGTCGAGGTCCTCGTTGTAGAAGGGGACCTCCGCCAGACCCTCGTAGAGCGTGATCTCGACGCCCTCGGGCGCGTGCTTGACGGCGGCCTCGGCGAGCTGGCGGTTGTGCGAACCGGCGCGGAGGCTGCCGACGAGGGCGAGGATGCGGACGGACATGGGCGAACTCCCTGCTAGGAACTGAAAGCGGACCGTGGTCCGGTTACATGTTGTACCAGTCAAACGGACCGCGGTCCACTTCTATTCCCACCGCTACGCTGTGGCCATGACCGAGCCGCACCGCGCCGTCCTCCCCGTGCGCGACGCCTCCGCCGGACCTGCCGGCCTCACCCTCACACCGGCGGGCGAGCCACCACGGCTGCGCGCCGACGCCGCACGGAACCGCAGGCGCCTGCTGGAGGTGGCGGCCGAACTCGCCGCCGAGCACGGAGCGGCGAACGTGACCATGGAGGCCGTCGCCGCCGCGGCCGAGGTCGGCAAAGGGACGGTCTTCCGGCGTTTCGGCGACCGCACGGGGCTGATGCTCGCGCTGATCGACCACATCGAGCAGCAGATCCAGGCGGCCTTCCTCACCGGTCCGCCGCCCCTGGGACCGGACGCCCCGCCGCTGGAGCGGCTGCGCGCCTTCGGTCCCGCCGTGATGCGCCACGAGCACGCCCATCGCGACCTGTACCTCGCCGCGCGCCGGGAGCAGAGCCGCCGCTTCAACCCGTCGTACCAGCTCAGGCTCACGCACCTGACCCTGCTGCTCCGGCAGGCGGGCGCCCCCGGCGACGTCGAACTGACCGGGCACACGCTGCAGGCCTACCTCGACACCGTGCTCGTGGAGTACCTGCTCACGGCCCGGGGCATGCCCATCGAGCGGCTGGACGCCGGCTGGCACGACCTCGTCGACCGCCTCGGCACACCGCGGTAGCGCCGTCGCCGGACGTCAGCCGGGCCGCGGTGCGACGCCCGGGCCGGTCGGCCCCGTCGAGCCGCCGTCGGCTCCGCGCGGACGTCCGGCCCGCCGCCGTGACGGCGGGCCGGTGAGCGGTCAGGGATTGCAGCCGGGACCGGTGGCCGGGTTGACGCAGGCGTCGGTGCCGGGTCCGCCGTTGTTGGTGTTGGTGCCGGGACCGCCGGAGAGGGCGTCGTTGCCGGCGTCACCGAAGAGGGCGTCGTCGCCGTCACCGCCGGTCAGGGCGTCGTTTCCGTCACCGCCTTCGATGCGGTCGTTGCCGGCCCCGCCGGTCAGCGTGTCGTTGCCGGCCACGCCGCAGATCAGGTCGTCACCGCCGCGGCCGTCCACGACGTCGTTGCCGCCCAGGGCGAAGATCACGTCGTTGCCGGGGGTGCCGAAGATGACGTTGGCACTGTTGGTCCCGGTGATGGTCGGGGTGACGGTGGCGCACGTCGCCGCGGAGACCGTCAACGTGAAGGCCTGCTGCGCCGTTTGCGCGGGGGCCGTCTCGGAGGCGGTCACCGTGAAGGTGAACGCCCCGGCGGTGGTGGGGGTCCCGGCGATCTGCCCCGTGCCGGGGTTCAGGGTGAGGCCCGGAGGCAGCGAGCCCGAGGTCACCGGAACGGGGCGTCCACGGATCACGGTCCCGAGATCGGCCGCCATGAACCGTGCCACGTCGACAAGGAGTTCGTGGCACGCGTCGACGGCGTTCGCCACCGTGCCCTTCGCGGCGACGGCGGCCGGGGTTCTCACCCTGTCGCGATCCCGACAGCGGGCGGAAAGACGCCGCTGTTCCACTCTCGTTTCCCGGCCCGTTGAATCGTTTAACTCGCTAGCATGCGGCGGACATTGGATGGATCTAACGTGAAGGATCCCCTGTGAGACCGCTCTTCCCGGGCCGAACCGGCCTGCCGATCGTCGCGGGTGTCGCGGCAATGCTGATGGCGATCCCACCGGCGTCTGCCAGTGACCACGCCACCCCCTCCTCCTCGACGGACAACGTGGTCGTGACCGGCCGGGCCCACTCGGGCTCCAGCCCGCGCACCGTCACCCTCATCACCGGCGACCGGGTCACCGTCACGCCGGGCGGCGACGGCCGTGCCTCCGTCACCGTGCAGGGCCCCGGCGGCCACCGCGCGGACGCCCGCATCACCACGCAGAACGGCGACACCTACGTCTACCCGTTCGCCGCCGAGCGGTACGTGGCGGCCGGACTGCTCGACACCGACCTCTTCAACGTCACGCGGCTCATCGCCGACGGTTACGACGACGACCGGTCCAAGGGCCTGCCCGTCATCCTGACCTACTCCTCCGACGCCCGGCGCAAGCTCGCGGCGCCGTCCCTCCCCGACGGGGCCACCGGCGCACGCGCGCTGACCAGCATCGACAGCACCGCCACCACCCAGGACCACGACCAGGCGGCGGAGTTCTGGGCCGACCTGACCGGCCGGGCCACCCCGCAGGCGGCCGCGAAGGTGGCGGCGAGCGGCCCCGCCCTGTCCGGCGGCGTACGCAAGGTGTGGCTCGACGGCAAGGTCAAGGCCGACCTCGCCGACAGCGTCGCCCAGATCGGCGCCCCCGAGGTGTGGGCCGGGGGCGACACGGGCCAGGGCGTGGACGTCGCCGTCCTCGACACCGGTTACGACACCGGCCACCCCGACCTCGACGGCGTCGTCGCCAACTCCCGCAGCTTCGTGCCCGGCGAGGACGTCGACGACCGCCACGGCCACGGCACCCACGTGGCGTCCACCATCGCGGGCAACGGCGCCGCGTCCGGCGGCAAGGAGAAGGGCGTCGCCCCCGGCGTGCGGCTGCACGTGGGCAAGGTCCTCAGCAACGCGGGCAGCGGTTCCGACTCCTGGATCATCAGCGGCATGGAGTGGGCCGCCCGCGAGGCCAAGGCCCGCGTGGTCAGCATGAGCCTCGGCAGCGACCAGCCCACCGACGGCACCGACCCGATGAGCCAGGCGGTCAACGAACTCAGCGCCGAGACGGGCGCGTTGTTCACCATAGCCGCCGGCAACGCCGGCCCGTACGAGGGCACCGTGGCCGCGCCCGGCGCCGCCGACGCCGCGCTCACCGTCGGCGCCGTCGACTCCTCCGACGCCATCGCCGACTTCTCCAGTCGCGGCCCCCGTTTCCGGGACGACGCGATGAAGCCGGAGATCACCGCCCCCGGTGTCGACATCCTGGCGGCCCGCTCCCAGTGGGCGCCCTTCGGGACCGGCTCGTACGCCACCCTCAGCGGCACCTCGATGGCCACCCCGCACGTCGCGGGCGTCGCCGCCCTGGTGGCGGCGGAGCACCCGGACTGGAACGGGGCCCGGATCAAGGACGCCCTGGTCTCCACGTCCGTCGCGACCCCGGACATCCCCGCGGACTCGGGCGGCAACGGACGCGTGGACGCGGTGGCCGCCACCGGCGCCACGCTCGTGGCCACCGCCACGGCCGACGCCGGCATCCACCCCCCGGGCGGGGCGTCCGGCGGGACCGTGACCCGTACCGTGGAGTGGGCCAACTCCGCTGACACCGCGGTCACCGTGACCCCGCGCGTGGACGCGCCGGGGGCACCCGAGGGCCTGTTCACCGTGACGGACCGTCAGCTCACCGTGCCCGCCCACGGCACCGCCTCCACCACCGTGACCACCACGCTCGACAAGGCCCCCGCGGGATCCCGCTTCACCGGGCACGTGGAGGGCGTCGTCGACGGCAAGACCGCCACGCGCACCCTGCTCGCGGTCAGCACCCGGGACGAGTACCACCACCTGCGCGTGCACGTCACCGACCGCGCCGGCGACCCGCTGGTCGGCCTGGTGATGTACCAGCGCAAGGGCGACGAGTTCGCCCAGGCCCTCTACACCGACCTCGACGGCGTGCTGGACACCGTCGTCCCGCCGGGCACGTACACCGTCTGGACCTGGGGCGCCGTCCGCGGCGTCCACGGCGAGTCCTCCTTCGGCCGGGCGCTGCTGGCCCGCACCGGCGTCGTGGTCGCGGACGCCGACACCGATGCGACGCTGGACGGGACGAAGCTGCGCAGGACCCAGGTCGTCACGCCGAAGACGTCCACGGACAGCGACATCCGCATGGACTTCAGCCAGTCCTTCAAGGACGGCTCCCCGGCGATCACCGACACCGCGACCGTCGGCGACGGCTTCGACAGCGTGTGGGCGCTGCCCATGCCGAAGGCCTCCGGGGGCGACCTGGCGTACACGGTGCGCTGGCGCATGCAGCAGCCGCTGCTGGCCCTGTCCTCCGGCGACCAGGTCTTCGACGACCTGTGGCTCCAGCCCGGTTCCGGGCGCCCGGCCGAGGGCGCCAAGACCCTGCCCGCCGTGTTCGCGGGCAACGGCACGGCGGCGGAGTACGCGGCCGCCGACGCCAAGGGCAAGGTGGCGGTGGTCCGCTTCGTGGCGGACGACGACGACCGGGTCGCCGCCGCGGCGGCCGACGACCAGTTCACCGCCGCGCAGAAGGCCGGCGTCGCGCTGCTCGTCGTGGTGAACGACCAGAACGGCCGGCTGCGGGAGCCCGTCCGCCGCACCGACCTGGTCATCGCGGGCGTCTCCCGGACCGAGGGCGAGACCCTGATCGGCCGTATCCAGGACAGCCGTACCGGCTCGGTGCCGATGCGCGTCGTCGGCCACGCCGAGACGGACTACCTGTACGACCTGGTGCACACCTGGCACGGCACGATCCCGCAGACGCAGACCTACGCGCCCGCCGAGCACCGACTGGCCAGGGTCGACGTCGGCTTCCGCAACGAACCCGGCACGGAGGTCGACGAGTTCCGCTACGACATCCAGCCCTACCTCGGGGTCAAGGTCGGCGGCACCCGGCTGTCGACGGCGGGCGCCGAGCGCACCGACTGGGTCACCCCGGCCGGTGAGGCGACCTGGATGGAGGAGGCCGCCAACGGCATCCGCTCCATCCAGTTCTCCGGACTGGTCGACTACCCGGCGGGACGCACCACCGACGTCCAGTGGTTCGGCCCCGTCGAGCACCCGCGCCTCAACGAGAGCCAGTGGCTGCCCCGGCGCAGCGGTGACGCGCTCGACGTGACCATCCCGGCCTGGGGCGACGGCGGCCGCGACCACGCGGGTGTGGTCGGGCCGGGCACCACCTCCCAGGTGAACGAGCTCTACCGGGGCGGCGATCTGGTCACCCGCACCGAGGGCGGCTGGCTGGGCGGGGACGTCCCGGCGGCCTCGGGCCGGTACCGGCTGGTGACGTCCACCGAGCGGACGGAGGGGTACCCGTACTCCACCGCGACCCGCACCGAGTGGGGCTTCACCTCCGCGACGCCGCGCACGGACGACCCGCAGGTGCTCCCGCTGCTGCAGCTCGACTACGGGATCCGCACCGACGCGGCCGGCGCCGCGCGACGCGACGCCGAGCTCACGGTCAGCGCTTCCCCGCTGCCGGGTGCGTCGGCCGGGCGGGTCAGCACCGACGCGGTGGAGGTCTCGTACGACGACGGCCGGACGTGGCACAAGCTCGCGCTGCGCGGCGCGGACGACGGCGCCGCCCGGGTCCGTCTGGACGCGCCGCGGCGGGCCGAGTTCCTGTCGCTGCGCGTGCGTGCCTCGGACAAGCGGGGCGACACGGTGACGCAGACGGTGATCCGGGCGACCGGTCTGGCCTGATCCGCGTCCGCACGAAGCGCGGCCGGTCCTCCGCACGGAGGGGCCGGCCGCGTCGCCGTTGCCCCGGAGCCCCCCTCGTTGCCCTGACCCGGCAGGCCGGCGCGTCCGACGCTGCCGGCTGCGGGCCTGGGCGGCCTTCGGCACGACATGATCGGATGGGCGCGCGGGGGTCGCACGGGGGTGGGGAGACACAGTGGGATCGGCGGAACAGAAGTCACCAGCCGCGATATGGCTGCTGATCGCCGTGACGGCGCTGGCCGTCGGGGTGGCGATGGTCTTCCTGACGCGCGGTGCGCTGGTGCGGGAGCGGGAGTTCCGTGCGGCGCCGCCGTGCGCGTCCGCACCCGTCAAGGTGTCGGACTGCCGGTGGGAGCAACAGTTCACCGTGCGGTCGGTGGACACGCACAGCGGCAAGCGGGAGTCGCCCGAGGCGGAGTTGTCGCTGCCGTCCGGCAAGCCGTGGCACCTGACCTTCCGTTGGCCCGGTCCCGTGCTGTCGCAGTTGGAGCCGGGCGACAAGGTCGTCGGCCTGATCTGGCGGGGGCAGGTCGTCGGGGTACGGAATGCCGCGGGGACGTGGCAGGAGACGAGCGACGGGCCTCTGGAGTGGCCCGAGGACCGCCTCGGCGGCGCGCTCGCCGGCCTCTCGTTCGGCCTGGTGGGGCTCGTCGGGGCGCTGTGGTCGCTGTTCGCGCCGGGGCCGCGTCACGCGAACGCGGCGAAGGCCGTGCGGTGGCACGGCGTCGCCATGGGCGTCACGGCGATCGTGACGCTGTGGGTGCAGGCGGCCAACGACTGGCCGATGTGGTCGATCCCGGCGATCTGGGGACCGCTGGCGCTGGCGCTGCTGGCCTCCGCGGTGGCCTTCGCCGTGGCGGGGCTTCGCGGCGGACTCCACGACGACGCCCCCTCCGCCGCTCGCTCGCGCCGGAAGCCGAAGGGCCTGCCGGGCGGGCCCTTCGGGCCGGGGGCCGTACGTCCTTGATCCGGCCGCCCGGAACGGACCGGTGCCGGCCGGCCCCCTCGTGACGAGGGGGCCGGCGCCGTCGCGTGCGGTCCCGTCAGCCGATGGTGACGAGGGTTCCCGCCGCGTTGGGGTAGCCGATGTAACCGGTGGCGGGACGGTCGGCGGGGACGCCCTTCCACGAGGCGGTCAGCGTCAGCGGGACGCCGGGCTTCGTGGCGAGGTGCTCCGGGGTCACCGTGAAGGTGCCGGCCGTCGTCGGGCTGTCCGGGCCGATCAGGTTGGCCTGGAAGGAGAAGGGGATCTCCGTCAGCTCCGGCTGGCTGCCCAGCGTCACGACGATGGCCAGGTAGGTGCCCGCCTTCATGCTCGGCAGGCTCACCACCGGCCTGGTCTGGTCGAGCGCCAGGTCCCCCACGACGTAAGGCGTCTGGCCGTCGCCCGGGTCGTACGCGAGCAGCAGGGACAGCTTGGCCTCGGGATGGTCCGGGGTCACGAAGAACTGCCCGGCCTGGGTGCCCTCAGGCACCGTGAACGTGAAGTCCTGCTCGGGCTTGTCCGTGGACACCGTGTTGTGGACCGGGGTGGCCGCGACGGGTCCGCGCGGGGTCACCGGGAGGGACGTCGTGCCGGGGGTCACCTGGAAGGAGACGCTGCCGCTGCCGGCGGGACCCGTCACCTGCGCCGGGGCCAGCAGGCTCCACGGGTTGAGGACGACCGGGCTGCGCACGGCGGTGCGGCCGTGCCGCCAGGTGAGGTCGCCGGTCACCGTCTCGCCGGACCTTCCCGTCGTCAGCTGGAAGGTGACGGTGAAGGTGGCCTTCTGCCCGGCCTTGCGGAAGTGCAGCACGGACGGGTGCACGGTGGCCTTGACCCCGGGCACCGAGACGGAAGCCCGGTACGTACCCGGGTCCACGGCGGTGACGGTCCGGGTCACCGTCTGGGAGCCGACCATCTGACCGACGGCGATCGTCGGGTAGTTGAGGTCGCTGGGGTCGACGGCCCTCACACCGCTGCCGGTGTCGACACCGAGCCCCTCCAGGTAGGCGAGCCAGTCCTTCTCCGTGGAGTCGTAGACCAGGCCCGGCTCGAACATGCCGGCCGGCCGCACCTCACCGGCGCCCTGCGCGAACAGGTCGGTGTTCTTCGCGCCGGTCGCCGTCTTCGTGTCGACGGCGGTCGTCATCATGGCGGACTTCACCGCCATCGGGGACCACGTGGGGTGCTCGGCGAGGTAGAGCGCCGCGAGGCCGGCGATGTGCGGGGTCGCCATCGAGGTGCCGGTCATGAAGTCGTAGTCGTGGCCGAAGTTGGAGGCGGGCGCCACGGCCGCGAGGATGCCGACGCCCGGGGCGGCGATGTCGGGCTTGAGCAGGTCGCCGTTGTTCGTGGTCGACGGCCCGCGCGAGGAGAACGGCGCGATCTGCGGGTACGGCTGGCCGGTCGTGCCGCCCGGGAGCAGGCTCACCTCGGCCCCGGCGGTGGCGGCGTACGCCCGGACGTCGGTGGCACCGGGGGTGTTGAGGTGCACCGTGGGCACCGCGTGCAGGTCGCCGTCGGTGTCGAGGTCGCTGACGTTGACCAGGACCATGCCGACGCCGCCGGCCCGCTGCACCTCGTGGGACTTGTCGACGCGCGGGTTGACCCCCCGGTCGCAGACGACGATCGCGCCGGCGGCCTTCGCCGGGTCGAGGGTGCCGTCCTGGCACAGGGCGGCGTCGGTCGTCGAGGCACCGGGGTTCTTCACCTTCTCGGCCAGTACGAGGGGCTTCGGGCCGAGCGGGGAGTCCACGGTGGTGCTTCCGCCGACGTAGGTGTCGCCGTTGCCGAGGCGCACGGTGGCCTCGTAGGACGCCAGGGTGCTCGCGGCCACCGTGGTCGTCCACGGGGCGACGTTGTCGGCGGAGGAGACCTCGGGACCGGAGTTGCCGGCCGCGGTGGCGACGAAGACGCCCGCGGCCGCGGCGGTGCGGAAGGCCGCCTGGACCGGGGAGTCCGGCGCGGTCTCGACGATCGAGCCCGCGGAGTAGTTGAGGACGTCGACGCCGTCGGCGACCGCCTGGTCGACGGCCGCGACGATGTCGGAGGTCATGCCGCCGCTGTCGCCGGCCGCCTTGCCGGTCCAGAACGCCTTGTAGACGGCGATCGTGGCGGCCGGCGCGACGCCGGAGACCTCGCCGAGCCGGCGCCCTTCGACCGTGACGTCGACGCCGCTGTTGCCCGCCGCGGTGGACGCGGTGTGCGTGCCGTGGCCCTCGCCGTCCCGTGCGGAGACGTAGTCCGCGCGGCGCTCCGGTGGCACGCGGGCCAGCCATGCGTCGCCGAACCAACGGGCGCTGATCAGCTTGCCGTTGCAGGCACCGGCGGTGAACTCCTCCCCGGCCTGGCAGGTTCCGGTGAAGGTGCCGCCGTCCGCCTTCCGCATGACAACCTTGTCGCCCTTGCGGTAGGGGCGGTACGGGTCCTTGGCGGTGGGCCGCGCGGTGCCCAGCGGTGCGGCCGTGAAGGAGCGGCTCTCGGGCCAGATGCCGGTGTCGATGTCGCCGACGACGACACCGCGGCCGGCCTTCTTGGCGCCACCGAGGGCGGACCACAGCCCGTGCCGCCCGGTGAGCCCGAGGAAGTCCTGGGAGTTGCGGTCGTCGGAGACCTTGTTGAGGGTGTCGGGCGCGACCGACAGCACGCCGGGGGCCTTGGAGAGTTCCGCCACCTGCGCGGCGGACAGATCGGCGGTGAACCCGTTGGTGACCACCGCGTACTGGCGCTTGATCCTTGCGCCCACCGAGGCGGCCGTGGCGCGCTGGGCCTCGGTGAGGTGCGCGCGGTAGCGCACGGCGTCCGCGTCGGCCAGGTCGACCTTGGCGCCCGGCGCCGGGGCGGTGCCGGGTATGCCGTCGACTCCGCCCCGGTAGGCCGCGATCGGCCGGTCGGCGAGGGTGACGATGTAGCGGCCGGCGGCGAGGTGGCCCGCCACGGGGACCGGCCTGGGACCGGCGGCGGGAGCGGTGGGAGCGGCCTGGGAGGGCACGGCGGACGAAAGGGCCAGTGCGACGGCGGTGGCCGCCACCAGGGCGGCCGGTCTGGTGCGTGACTTCGAGGTCACTTTCGGTCCTCCAGAGGGAAGAGGCCAGGGACATCACTGCGCGTCCGGGCGCGGCGGGGTGCACGGGGCCGATGCGGGACCGCCGCTCCGCGGTACGGGTGTTGGCAACGATTCAAAAGTGAACGGCCCACGGCGGGTTGATGTCCAGATAATCTTGTGGCGTCTTCGGACAGCTGGCGGACCACGCCACCACGAGGAGCGCGTACGTGCTGCAGGCCCTGGGTATCAGCCGGTTCGACGAGGAGGTCTACCGCGCCTTCCTGGCCCGGGCGGACCTCGGTCCCACGGAGTACGCAAGAACCGCCGGGGTCCCTCCGGACCGCGTCCGTCGCGCCGTGGCCCGGCTGGCCGGGCTCGGTCTGCTGCGCCGTGACGGCAGCGGCGGGTACCGCCCCGTGGGTCCCGCCACCGCGCTCACCGCCCTGCTCGACCAGCGGCGGCTGGAGGCCGAGGCGGCCTTCACCGGGCTGCGGTCGGTCGTCGACGACCTCACCGAGGAGTACCGGGCCGGACGGCTGCGCAGCGATCCGGGCAGCCTGGTGGAGGTGCTGTCGGGACGCGACGTGGTCGCGCCGCGCATCGACGAGCTCAACCGCTCGGTCAGCACGCACATCTGGGTCCTCGACAAGCCGCCGTACCTGGACCGCGCGGACGGGCTCCCCCACACCAACGAGGCCGAGAAGGCGTCGACCGCCGCCTGGGCCCGCCGCGGCGTCGACGTCCGCTCGGTCTACTGCCCGGAGTCCATGGAGCGGCCCGGCCGTTTCGAGACGGTGCTGGAGATGGCGGCGCTCGGCGAGCAGGCCCGGATCCTGCCCAGCCTCCCTTTCAAGCTGCACATCATCGACCGCCGGGTGGCCCTCGTCCCTCTGGTCGGCGGGGTCTACGACAGCCTCGCCGTGGTGCACCCCTCGGGTCTGCTGGATGCCCTCATCGAGCTGTACGAGGCGTACTGGGAGCGGGCCGAGCCGATCGGCGCACCGGCACCGGCGGCCGGCGAGGAGGGCCCCACCCCGGAGGAGGTCGCCTTGCTGACGATGCTCCGTGCCGGGCTCAAGGACCAGGCGATCGCCCGTCAGCTGGGGCTGAGCACACGGACGGCGACGCGCCGCATCGCCGCGCTCATGGCACGGCTGGACGCGACGACGCGTTTCCAGGCCGGAGTGGAGGCCGGCGCCCGTGGCTGGATCTGATCCTTCCTGGCGACACATCGCACCGAACCGATCACAAGCGGCCAAGTGCACGCGGAGCGGGCCGAGTCGGGTCACCATCGGTCCATGAACGCATCCGCGACCGCCGCCCTCACCCCGCTCCCCGACGGGGTCTGGTCCACCCTGTCCACCGCCCGCGAGGCGTACCGCGCCGCGGTCCCGGCCGCGTACGACGAGGTGCTGACGGAGGTCACGGAACGCGCCCGGGACACCGGCAGCCTGGGCAAGACCGACATCGCCGCGCTGGTGGTGTGGAAGCGGCTGCCGGCGAGCACCGCGTGGGCGGTCGAGCTGATGAACCTGCGCGACGCGGAGGTCCGGGCCGTCACCGCCGAGGCCGTGCACGCGGTCCGCGACCAGGACGCCCCGCGCGGCGCGGCCGCCCGCCGCGGCCGCAAGGCCCTGCTCGGCCTGCCCGGCTGCCGCCACGGCGACGCGCTGGCCTCGGCGCTGCTCACGGCCGCCGCGCCGGACCGGATGGCCGTCTACGACCGCCGCGCGCAGTTCGGCCTGGAGCAGCTGGGCTACCAGCTGACGCCGGCGCCGGGCCGTTACGGCCGCTACATGGACCTCCTCGACGACCTCCTCGTCCGCTCCGGCCCCGACGCGGACGGCTGGACCGCCCGCGACGTGGACACGGCCCTGTACTGGCTCGGCCGTCAGGCCACGGCCCCCGGGGACCCCGAGGAGGAGTAGGGGGACCGGCGCGGCGGCGCGTCGCCGCCTCGGCCGGCCCCTGGTCCCACTGGCCCGACGCCGGAACGCTGTAGGCCGGGCCTCGGAGCCGGCCGCTCAGTCGGCCTGCCGTACCTCGATCAGGAGGGCCTGCTCGGGGTTGAGTTGCGGCATCGGCAGTCCGGCGGCGGTGAGCAGCGTGCCGGGGAGGGTGAGGCGGTCGTCGATCGCCTCGGTGAGCCAGGCCGGGCCGCTTGTCTGGTGGAAGGACGGCAGGCCGATGTCGGTGCGGACGCGCACGCGGTAGCGGAGGGCGGGGGCGAGGCCGGGCAGCGGCACCCGGCCGGACTGGCCCTCGGGGGTGGTCGCCACGCGGGCCCAGCAGTAGAGCGCGGCCGTGGCGTCGTGGGCGACGACGCCGTGCAGCAGCGTCGCGTCCCCCTGGAGGTCGGCGCGGACGGTGCGCCCTCCGTGCAGCAGCGGGCGCAGTTCCCGGTACAGGGCCGTCCACGCGGTGAGCCGGGCCCGTTCCTCCGGGGTGCAGCGGGTGATGTCCTGTTCGATGCCGGGGTGGCCGAAGAGCGCGGTGGCCAGGCGGAAGGTGTCGGAGCCGACGCGTGCGGTGGTGTGGCTGGGGGTGGGGCCCACGTGGGCGCCGACCAGTTCGGGGGGCAGCAGTTGGCCCGTCCAGCGCTGGATGGACTGCCGTTCCACGGGGTCGTTGCAGTCGGAGGCCCACACCCGGTCGGTCCTGGCGAGGATGCCCAGGTCGACGCGGCCGCCGCCGCTGGCGCAGCTCTCGATCTCCAGGGCCGGGTGGCGCTGCCTGAGGGTGTCCAGCAGTCGGTAGAGCGCCTCGACCTGGGCGTGTGCCACCGGGCGGTCGGCCGGGCCGCTCACCGCCTCGTGCACCTCGCGGTTGTGGTCCCACTTGAGGTAGGCGATGCCGTACTCCCCGATCAGGGCGTCCAGCGCTCCCAGCAGGTGGGTGACGACGCCGGGGTGGGAGAGGTCGAGGACGTGCTGGTGGCGGGCCGGTGGGCCGGCGCCGCGCGCGGGGGCGAGGACCCAGTCGGGGTGCTCGCGGGCCAGGTCCGAGTCGAGGTTGACCATCTCGGGTTCGACCCACAGGCCGAACTCCATGCCCAGGGAGCGCACGTGGTCGGCGAGCGGCGCCAGCCCGGCGGGCCACACCTCCCGGTCGACCGTCCAGTCGCCGAGCCCCGCGCGGTCGGAGCGGCGGCCGCGGAACCAGCCGTCGTCCAGCACGAAGCGCTCCACGCCGACCTCGGCCGCGCGGTCGGCGAGCCGCAGGAGGCGTTCCGGGTCGTGGTCGAAGTAGACCGCCTCCCAGCTGTTGAGGATGACCGGGCGCGGGCGGCGCGGGTGACCCGGGCGGTCCCGGAGCAGGGTGTGGAAGCGGTCGGCGAGGCCGTCGAGCCCGGTGCCGGACCAGGCGTAGTGGCAGACGGGCGTGCGGTGGGTGTCGCCGGGTGCGAGCCGGACCTCGCCGGCGCGCAGCAGTTCGCCGCCGCCGAGCACGGCGGCGTGGACGCCGGCGCCCTCGGGCAGTTGCTCGACGAGGTAGCGCTGGTCGCCGCTCCACGCGACGTGCAGGCCCCACACCTCGCCCTCGCGGAAGCCGAAACCGGGCACGCCGACGGCCACGAGGTAGGGCGAGTCCAGGCCGGGCTTGCCGCGCCGGACCTCACGGGCGTAGGTGCCGTGGGCGAGGGGGCGGCGCTGCGGGGAGCGTTCGCGGCTCCACTTGCCGGTGAAGTCGAGGATCTCGGCCGCCCGGCGGGGCAGCGGGAGCAGCGCGGTGACCTGCGCGAGGTCGTACGGGGCCGGGTCCGCCGTCCGCTGCCGGGTGATCTCGCTGTGGACGGCGAGCACTCCGGAGGGCTCCAGCCGGTAGGTGATCGTGATGTCGAGCCCCGCCACCGCGTCGGTGAGGGAGACGGCCAGTTCGCCGCCCTCGGCGTCCTGGCGGACGGCGGTGCCCGTCGTGGTCAGGCGGGGGGCGGCGGCACCGCCGTCGAGGTGCCCGTGGTGCGCGGGGGTGCCGGCCCAGCCGTCCGCCTCGGTGGGCCAGACGGTGAAACGGCGTGGGGTGTCGGGGGAGTTGTTGAGCACGGCGGGCTCGGCGGTCAGGCTGAGGGCGGCAAGGTCGTCGGAGGACAGCGGGCCGAGGTCGGCCCCCCAGTGGAGGACCCTGGGCACCGGCTCGGTGAGTTCGACGACGAACGCGGTGCCGGCCGCGCGCAGCGGGACGATCCGCGCGGTGGTGTCTGCCATGAGGGGGGAGTCCTTTCGGTGTGCCCCGCCGCCGGACGGCCCCGGGGTCGGGGCCGTCCGGCGGCGGGGGCTCGGTTCGCTGCCGGTGGCTCAGTTCTTCGCGAGGAGGGTCTTGCTCTGGTCCTGCATGTCCGCGAAGACGGAGTCGTCCTTCTGCCCGGCGAAGTAGGCCTCGAAGAGCGGGTTCAGGGCGTCCTGCACCGCGGCGCCGTTGCCGTAGACCGGGGACGGGTAGAGGACCTTGTCCTTCAGCATGCTGGTGAAGACCGACAGGTCGACGCCGTCACCGGCCAGGGCCTTCGTCGCGGCGTCCATGGAGGCGGGGATGGACGGGAAGAACGTGCCGGTGCGGGCGGCCTTGGACTGGCAGTCCTCGGAGCCCATGTAGGACACCCACTTCCAGGCCAGCTCGGGGTTCTTGGTGCCCGCCCAGATGTTGTTGCCGTTGGAGTTGCTCATCACCGCGCGGGTCTTGCCGTCGGGGCCGTACGGGGGCGCCGCGACGCCGGTCTTGACGCCCGGGATCTTGGCGAAGGTGGAGGCGGACCAGGAACCGCCCATCTCCATCGCCACCTTGTGGGAGGAGAGCAGGTCGACGTCACTGACGCTGGAGGTGAACTCGCCGATCTTCGGCGCGTACCCCTTCTCCGTAAGGGAGCGCGCCCAGTTGAGCGTCTTCACCAGGCGCGGGTCGCCGTAGTTGAAGACCGTGGGCCAGCTCTCCTTGTCGCCGAGCCGCCACCCGGTGCTGGAGGCGAACGGGCTCCAGGAGGTCTGGCCGATGAAGTCCTTGGCCGCGATCTGGCCGAAGCCAAAGGTCTTGACGTGGGTCTTGTCGAAACCGGGCTGGTCGCCGCGGCGCCCCTTCTCGTCGACGGTGAGGTGGGCGATCATCTTGCCGAACTCGCCGCCGTCGTCGGGGTTCCACGTCACGGAGTCGACGTCGCTCTTGCTGTAGCCGGCCTTGGCCAGGGCGTCCTGGTCGTAGTAGAGGCCGGCCGCGGCCCAGTCCAGCGGCAGCGCGTACTGCTTGCCGTCGGTGAACTTCCAGGCGTTCACCCCGACGGAGAAGCGGGACAGGTCGAACTTGTCCTTGGCGATGAAGTCGTCCATCGCCAGCAGCTGGTGCTGGCCTGCGTAGGCCTGGAAGAACTGGACGCTGTTCTGGAAGGCGTCGGGGGCGTTGCCCGCGACGAAGCCGGCGGTCAGCTTGGTGAAGTAGTCGTCGACGTTGTACTGCGAGATCTTGACGGTCGTGCCGGGGTTGGCCTTCTCGAAGTCCGCGGCGCAGGTCTTGTACGCGGCCGCCTGCTTGTCGTCCCAGGTCCACCAGTTGACGGTCTGCGAACCGCCGCCCGCGGAGTCCGAGCCGGAGGAGCAGGCGGACAGCACCGCGGCGAGGGTGAGCGTGGCCCCGAGCGCGACGACTCTGCGAATTCTCATGATTCCTTCTTTCGGGACGGTTCCTGGTGAGGGTGGTGGGACGACGTCTTGAGGAGTGCGCGGAACGCGCTCAGGGCGAGGACCAGGTCCTCGGGGCCGCCGGCGTCGTGGCCGTTGAACTCCCACAGCCGCATCTGCCGGGGCCCGCCGTAGAGGTGGTAGGCGGCGAGGGTGGTGGCCGGCGGGCACACCTCGTCGCGCAGTCCGGCGGAGAACCAGGCGGGCGCGGTGGCACGGCGGGCGAAGGCGAGGCCGTCGAAGTAGCCGAGGGTCCGGAAGGTCTGCTCGACCCGGTCCCGGCGGGCGCCGAGGTAGCCGATGAGCTCCGCGTACGGCTGCTCGCCGGTGAGCCGGGTGGCCTGCCGGACGTCGCACAGGAACGGCGCCTGGAAGTGCGCGGCGCGCAGTCCGGGTACGAGTCCCGCGACCGCCAGGGCGATGCCGCCGCCCTGGCTGGGTCCGGTCACCGCGACGCGGTCGGGGTCGGCGTGCGGCAAGGTGCGCAGGGCCTCCACGGCGCGGACGGCGTCGGTGAAGACGCGGCGGTAGACGTAGGTGTCCTTGTCCTCGATGCCGCGGGTGAGGAACCCGGGGTGCGAGGGGCCGCTGCCGACCGGGTCGCCGGTGGCGCCGCCGCCCGCCCAGGCACCGCCCTGGCCGCGGGTGTCCACCAGCAGGTGGGCGTACCCCGCGGAGGCCCACAGCAGGTCCTCGACGGGGGCGCCGCGTCCGCTGCCGTAGCCGTGGAACTGCACGACCGCGGGCAGGGCGCCGCTGCGGTGGCGCGGCAGCCGCAGCCAGCCATGCACCGGGTGGCCCCCGAAGCCGGGGAACACCGCGTCGTAGACGTCCACGGTCTCCAGGTCGGTCTCGACCGGGGTGAGCTCCAGCCGGGGCTCGTGGACGCGGGCGGCGTCCAGGGTGTCCTTCCAGAAGGCGTCGAAGTCGGCGGGCTCGCGGTAGCTGCTGCGGTAGGCCCACAGCTCGGGGACGTCGTTCTCGGTCAGCACGGCCGGGCCTCCCCGCACGGGGTGAGGTCGGCGTCGAGGGTGACGGCGGTGCCGGTGGCGACGTGCACCCGGACGGCGCGGTCGCGGTGGCGGACCGTCACCGGTTCGGCGTCG
This sequence comes from Streptomyces sp. NPDC006207, assembly GCF_040613835.1. Classification (NCBI taxonomy): domain Bacteria; kingdom Bacillati; phylum Actinomycetota; class Actinomycetes; order Kitasatosporales; family Streptomycetaceae; genus Streptomyces; species Streptomyces sp. NPDC006207. The sequence continues at coordinate 22,220 of NZ_JBEXSX010000052.1, forward strand.
TCCCCGGCGTGCCGGCGCAGCGTCACGGAGGTGAGGGCGCCGTCGCGCCAGGCGAAGTCGGCGGCCAGGCCGCCGCGGCAGCGCAGGTCGGCGGCCTCGCCGTCGGGCCACTGCGCCGGGAGCGCGGGGAGCAGGTGGACGGTGCCGTCGTGGCTCTGCAGCACCATCTCGGTGAGCGCGGCCATGAAGCCGTAGGTGCCGTCGATCTGGAACGGCGGGTGGGTGGAGAAGAGGTTGGGGAGCAGGCCGCCCCACTCCGAGCCGTCGACGGGCGCGTCGGTGTCCGGGTCGCCGTCGAACGGGCGGGTCGCCTCCAGGAGGAGCGAGCGGGCCGTGGCGGCGTCGCGCAGCCGGGCGCGCAGGGCGATCTTCCACGCCCAGGACCAGCCCATCGCGCCGGGTCCGCGGCGGTCCAGCAGGGCCGTCGCGGCGGCGGCGAGTTCCGGGGTGCGGTCCGGGTCGACCTGGCCGAGCGGGTGAACGGTGACCATCTGGGACAGGTGGCGGTGCCGGGGGTCCTGTTCGGGGAGGTCGTCGGCCCACTCCTGCAGCCAGCCGCCCGCGGCGGTCCGCGGCGGGTGCAGCTTCGGCAGCGCGTCGGCGATGCGGCCGTCCAGCGGGGTGTCGATGCCGAGGAGCGCGGCGGTGCGCGCGGTGCGCTCGAGGACGGCCCGGGTGAGGGCCATGTCCATCGCGGAGGAGCGGGTGAGCGAGGCCATGGAGCCGTCGGGGGTGAGGTAGTGGTTCTCGGGCGAGGTGGAGGGGAGGGTGTCCAGCCGGCCGGTGCCGTCGTCCACCAGCCAGTCGAGCAGGAACTCGGCGCAGCCGCTGAGCAGCGGCCAGGCGCGTTCGCGCAGGAAGGCGGTGTCCTGGGTGAACTCCCAGTGGTCCCACAGGTGCTGGGCCAGCCAGGCGCCGCCCATCTGCCAGATCGCCCAGGACGCGGCGCCGTGGCCCCTGCCGACGGGCAGGGCCCAGCCCCACATGTCGGTGTTGTGGTGGGCGACCCAGCCGCGGGCGCCGTACAGCTGCTCGGCGACGTCCCGGCCGTGTCCGGCGACGCGGTCCAGGAGGTCGAACAGCGGCTCGTGGCAGGGGCCGAGGCCGGCGGCCTCCGCGCCCCAGTAGTTCATCTGGGTGTTGATGTTGATGGTGTAGTTCGACGACCAGGCCGGGCGAAGGTCGGCGTTCCAGATGCCCTGGAGGTTGGCGGGCGGGCCGGCGTGCGGCCGGGAGGCGGAGGCCAGGAGGTAGCGGCCGAGCTGGAACAGCACGGTCGCGGTGAGGAGTTCGTCGTCGCCGGAGAGGATGTCGCGGGCAACGTCGTAGGTGCCCGAGCGGCGCGGTCCGATGCGCAGCGAGGTGCCGCCGAGGAGTGCGCGCAGGTCGCTCTCGTGGGCCTTGAGCAGGTCCTCGGTGCCGCGTTCGGCGGCCCGGGCGGCGCTGTCCGCGGCGGAGCCGAGGTGGGCGGCGCGGTCGGCGGGGGCGTCGAGGCCCCGCCAGTGACGCAGCGCCCCGGTGGAGCTCGCCACCACCGCGAGGAGCCGGGTGGCGCCGGTGACGCGGAGGGCTGCGCCGTCGGCGGTGACCTCCCCGTCGGTGGCCACCCGCAGGGCGATCGCGCCGAAGGGGTCGTAGCCGTCGACGGGGCCGTCCGCGTACCGCAGCGGCTCCGGTACGTCCGGTTCGTGGGCGGGTGCCCCGTCGACGGGGATCTCCACGCCGAGGACGACCCCTTCGGGGCCGGCGGTGCGGTGCACCTCCCGGAGGGGGGTGGTGAGTTCCAGGCGCAGGTCCACGGTGCCGCCCCGCGCGGCCAGGTCGGTGCACAGGGTCCCGTCGGCGGCGGCGGCCCAGGTCCGGCGGCGGACCGAGATCCCGCAGGACAGGTCGAAGGCGTCCTCGGCGATCCCGCTGTCGAGGTTGAGGGTGCGGCCCCGGTACGTGGCGTCCTGCGCCCCGGACACCGTCAGCCACAGGTCGGCGTAGGGCAGGTACTCCTGGCTGTACGGGCCCTCGAAGGCCATCAGGAGTTCCTCGGCGCGGTGCGGGTCGCCGGCGCGGAGCGCGTCGCGGACCTCCGCGAGCCGCCGCGGGCCGGCGCCGGCGGCGACGACGTCGGCGAGCGCCTTCGCCGGTCCGCCGGGGGTGCCGGACCACACGGTGGAGTCGTTGATCTGGATCCGGGCACGGTGGGTGCCGCCGAAGACCATCGCGCCGAGCCGGCCGTTGCCGACCGGGGCGGCCTCGTTCCAGTCGGCCGCGGGCGCGGGCCAGCCGAGCAGCAGGTCAGTGGGGTTCATGGGGTGCCGTCCTGGTGCGCGTGCGGGGTCACTTGAGCCCGGAGAAGCCGATGGAGTTGACGATCCGCTTGCCGAAGGCGAGGAAGAGCAGCAGCATCGGCAGCGCCGCGATCAGGGAGGCGGCCATCAACCCGGCCCAGTCGGGGGCGGCCTGCGGCGAGGACTGCTTGAAGACGCCGAGGGCGAGCGTCAGCGGCTGCACACTGGCGTCGTTGGTGACCAGCAGCGGCCACATGTAGTCGTTCCAGGCGTTGACGAACATCAGCAGCGACACGGTGGCGATCGGCGCGGCCGACATCGGCAGGATGATGCGGTAGAGGATCCGCAGCGGTCCCGCGCCGTCGATGATCGCGGCCTCTTCGATCTCGCTGCTCAGGCCGAGCATGAACTGCCGCAGGAAGAACACCGTGAACGCCTGGAAGAGCCCGCCGGGGAGGATGAGACCGGCGAAGGTGTTGGTGAGGCCGACGTCCTTGATGAACACGAAGTTCGGCAGCAGCGTGAAGACGCTCGGCACCATCAGCGCGCTGATGAGGACGCCGAACACCAGGTTGCGGCCGCGCCAGTGCAGCCGGGAGAAGGCGTAGGCCGCGCAGGAGGAGAACAGCACGATGAGCACGGTCTGCACTGACGCGTAGATCAGCGAGTTGCGCAGGTACAGCGCGATGTCGAGGGACGCGCCCGAGCCGCCCTGGGCCTGGGCCTCGGCGATGGAGGCCAGGCCCAGCGCCCGCTTGAAGGCGCCGAAGGTGAAGCCGACGGGCAGCGGCGAGGAGGGGTCGGTGGCCAGCCGGTAGTTGTTGGACAGCGCGGTGCGCACGATCCAGTAGAAGGGGAAGAGGGTGATCAGCGACACGAGGCCGAGGTAGGCCCAGGCCACGATCCGGCCGGGGGTCGCCTTGCGGGTACGGGGGCGCCGCACGGTCTTCGTACGGGGTGCCAGGGTGACCGTCATCGGGGGCCTCCTTCAGTTCAGGTCGGATTCGTCGGCCCGCGCGAGCCGGAGCTGGGTGAAGGTGACCGTGATGAGCAGGACGAACAGGGCCAGCGACATGGTCGCGGCGTAGCCGAAGTCGAACTGGCGGAAGGCCTTGTCGTAGATGTACATCTGCAGCACGTTCGAGGCGTTGGCGGGGCCGCCCCTGGTCGTGACGGCGACGATGTCGAAGACCTGGAAGGCGTTGATCACCGTCAGGACGACCACCATCACGAGGATCGGCCGCAGCAGCGGCACGGTCAGCCGGCGGAACATCTGGAACTCGCTCGCGCCGTCCACCCGGCCGGCCTCGTAGATGGTGGACGGGATGGTCTGCAGCCCCGCGAAGATCAGCAGGGAGTAGTAGCCCATCCACTTCCAGACGCTGATGGCGGCGAGCGAGGGGATGGCCCACGGACCGCTGCCGAAGAACAGGACCGGGTGGCCGATGACGTGGTCGAGCACGATGTTGATGACGCCGAGGTGCGGGTCGAGCATCCACTGCCACACCAGGGCAGCGATGACGTTGGAGATGAGGAAGGGCAGCAGCATCACGCCGCGCAGCATCGAGGAGTCGGTGACGCGGTGCAGCACGACCGCGGTCACCAGGGAGATCAGGGTGCCGAAGACGACGGACAGGACCACGAACCAGAGGGTGACGAGGAGGGAGTGCCAGAAGACCCCGTCGCCGAACATCTCGTGGAAGTTGGCCAGTCCCACCCAGCGCGGCGGTGTGAGGACGTGGAACTCTGTGAAGCCGAGGTAGATGCCGCGCAGGGTCGGGTAGGCGTAGAAGATCGTGAACCCCACCACGGCGGGCAGGATCAGCAGCAGCGCGACCGGCAGGTCCCGCCGCCTGGCCGCCGCGGACCGGGTCGCGGTCACGCGCCCGGGCCTGCGGCCGTCGGTGTGCTTGCGCGCCTTCAGCGGCCCGCGGGTCCCGGGGGTGGAAGAGGCCGTGGTGGCCCCCGCGCCGGCTGCGCCGGACGGTGGTGCCACCGGCGTCGTGTGGTTGTCCTGCGATGTGACCACCACGGCACTCTCCTTTGCGTGCGTCGGGTCGGACGGGTGGATGGGACGGTGCCCGATGCCGGACCGGCCGTCGGTCAGACGGAGATCCGGTCGACGTCGGAGACGTAGTCGGACGGGTTGCCGAAGGCGATCGTGTTGGCCCCGGCCTTCAGGTGGACGGGCACGGTGACCGACCGCGGGCGGCCCCAGTCGTTGTCGTTGCCGCCGTGCAACGGGAGCTGGAAGGCGGTGCCGTTGACGGTGACCACGGCCGTGCGCCCCGACGAGCCGTCGGTGAAGTCCACCTCCATCAGGTAGGTGCCGTCCTTCGGCGCCGTCACGTCCTTGATCGTCACGGAGGCGTCGCCGCCCAGGTTGCCGACCTTCTTGCCGCCGGAGCACCGGGAGCAGTCACCGACGCTCGCGTTGCCGGTGCGGGGGTTGCCGGACGCCTCGGCCTCGTAGGAGGTGGGCCCGTCGGCCGCGGGGGTGGTGAGGGGGACGGCGTTGCTCGGCGCGGACGTACGGCCGCGGCCGTCGCGGGCGACCACGGTGAAGGCGTACCCGGTGGCGGCCTGCAGCCCGGTGACGGTGGCGGAGGTGCCGTCCACCGTGGCGACCTTGGCGGCGCCCGCGTACACGTCGTAACCGGTGGTGGCGGTGCCGGTGTTCACCGCGTCCCAGGTGAGCGAGACGCTGCCGGCCGTGGACGCGGCGGCGCGCACGCCGAGCGGGACACCGGGCTTTCCGGTGACGTTCGCCGGGGTGACGCGCAGCAGCCGGGAACCGTGCGGCGGCAGGTTGTCGGTGAAGCCGTCGGCGACCTTGCCGAGGTTCTTGCGGCTCCACAGGTCACGGACGGCGGGCTTGCCGCTGATGCCCAGCTCGCTCCAGTCGGCGGTCACGTCGGAGTAGCCCTTGCCGAGGTTGAACAGGGCCACCGTGTAGCTGCCGTCGGCGTTGCGGGCGTACCAGACCTGCTGCGGGCTGTCCTGGCTGAGCGGCTTGGCCGGGTTGCCGGCCTGGTCGACGGCGATGACCTCGTCGTTGGTGAGCAGCGACAGACCGTACGGGTCGAGCTTGGTGAGGTCGTCGCCGATGTAGAGCGGGGCGCTCTCGATGGCCCAGAGCGTCATGTGGCTCTGCCGCTCGACCTCGTTGAGGCCGTCGAGCGGGCCGGCGCCGACGTCGAGGGAGTCGAGGTTGTTCCAGTGCCCCGGCCCGGCGTCGTCGATCCAGGGGACGACGTCGTTCCACCGCTGCTTGACCGAGTTGTTCCAGGTCACGAGGGTGTCGCAGTAGCACTCGACGTCGGTGTCCACGCGCCAGCCGTTGGAGTTCTCCTTCCAGACGTCGGCCTTGTCGTGGCTGAGCGACCAGGAGAGGATGAACTGGATGGGGCGGCCGGTCCGCTGCAGCGCGGCGTGCCAGGTCTTGACGTCGGGCACGTTGTCGTGCGCCGCGTCGCCCTGGTTGGAGCCGGGCCCGACACCGTCCATCTTCAGGAAGTCCACGCCCCAGCCCGCCAGTTGGTCGGCGACGGACTGGATGTACTTCTCGGTGCACGGGCTGGCGAAGTTCAGCTGGTAGGAGACGTTGTCCCAGCCGCTGGTCTTGCGCAGGTCGGGGTAGACGATGTCCTTGGTCGTGCACCCCGGCGCGCCGTGGATCGGCGTCTTGCCGTCGTTGTACGTGTCGATGTACAGGCCCACCGCCAGGTAGAGCCCGAACTTCAGTCCCTTGGCGTGCAGTTGGTCGCCGAGCCACTTCATGCCGTGCGGGAACTTCACGGGGTCCGCGACGGGGCGGCCGTACTCGTCGGAGAGGCTCTTGTTCGTCTCGCTGCCGACGTTCCAGCCGGCGTCGACGTTGACGTACTCGTAGCCGTGCCGCTTCAGCTTGGAGGCCAGGATGTCGGCCTGCTGCAGCACATGGGGCTCGGTGAGCCAGGACCCGCCGTAGCCGGGGAAGTTGGTCGACTCCAGGCTCCAGCTGCTCCACCCCATGTAGGGCTTGGCGGCCACCACGGGGGCGGCCTGGGATCCGGCGGCCTCCGCCTGGGACGCGGAGGAGGCGGAGGACGCGGGCGCGGCGGGCGACGCGGCGGCGGGTACGGCGAGGGCCGTGGCGAGCGCGGTGGCGGCGAGCGCGGGCAGGGCGGCCCTGCGCATGCCTCCGGGCCGACGCGGCACGGGCCATCTGAGACGTGCGAGTACAGCTGAACGAGCCATGGGGGCACTCCATCCCGGCGCGACGGCGTCCGCTTCGAGTGGGCAGGGGGTACGGGAGGCAGGGAGCGTCCTCGGTGGCGGTCGTCCCGGAACACCACCGAGGGCGGGCGTGCTGCGACCGGGGGGAGGCTCCGGTCGCGCTCCTCGGCGGGGGGCGCTTCGTCCGCTCCGGGCGAGGAGTGCGGCGAATGTAGCCAGGGTTTCCTTCCAGCGTCAACATATTCGGCGACAAAAATCCGATGTCTGCAGCGCCAAGCTGCGGTCTTCGCCGGAAAATCTTCACCAGAATCCGAACCTCCCCACCCAAAGATGGGATGAGTGGGCCCTTCCTTACTTTCCCTTGGAAAGGTATGGTCCGGCCATGAGTCTTGCCGACCAGCCCCCCGCCGCCGTCCTGGTCTTCCAGACCCTGCTCGTCCACGGCCCCCTCACCCGGGCCGAGATCGGGCGGCGCACGGGCCTGTCGGCGGGCGCGGTGACCAAGGCCGCCACTCCCCTGCTGGCGGACGGCTGGATCACCGAACTCGGCAGGCCGGCTGGGGAGCGGGCCAGCGGCCGCCCCGCGACGCCGATGGCCGTCCGCGCCGACCGCGCGCGGTTCGTCGGCGTGAAGGTGACCGGCGACGAACTCATCGGCGTGCTCACCGACCTGACCGCCCGGCCGCTGGCCTCCCGGCGCGCCGCGCTGGACTCCCGCGACGTGGGGACCGTGGTGCTGGCGATCTCCCGGCTCATCGGGCAGTTGCGCGCCGCCGCGGGTGCGGAGGGGGACGACGCCGTCCACAGCGTCGGCGTCACGATCTCCGGCGACGTGGACGGGCAGACCGGCACCGTGCAGTATTCGCCGTTCCTCGACTGGCGCCGTGTGCCGCTCGCGCAGCTGGTCGAGTCGGCGTCCGGCATCCCGACGGTGATCGAGAACGACGTGCGCGCGTTGACCGTCGCCGAGCAGTGGTTCGGCGCCGGGGTGGGGCTGTCCTCGTTCGCCCTGGTCACGGTGGGCGCGGGCATCGGCTGCGGGCTGTCCATCGGCGGCCGGGTGGTGTCGGGGGCCCACGGGGTGTCCGGCGAGGTGGGGCACCTTCCCGTCGGCGGCACCGACCGCACCTGCACCTGCGGCAACACCGGGTGCGTGGAGACGGTGGCCTCCACGCACGCCATCACCGAGCAGGCCCGGCAGGCCACCGGCGACCCCGCGCTGACGATGGAGGAGGCCGTACGGCTGGCGCACACCGACAACGCCGCCGTCCGCGCGGTCTTCTCCCGCGCCGGGCACGTGATGGGTCTGGCGATGGCGTCGGTGGCCAACCTCATCGGCCCGGAACGCATCATCATCTCCGGCGAGGGCGTGGCCTCGTACGACCTGTTCGCCGACCAGATCCGGCAGACCTTCGCCGACCACGCTTTCGGGGCCGCGGCCGACTGCGACCTCGTCGTGCGTCCGCTGCCCTTCGAGGAGTGGGCGCGCGGCGGCGCGGCCGTCGCCGCGCAGCGGGTCTTCGCCCCCGCGAAGTGACCTCCCCCTGTGTGAACCCCCCTCCCCCGGAAGGCTGGTCGCCGACATGAGCCGGATCACGAAGGCCGAGTGCCGGATGGTCTTCCTCGAACCCGAGGTGCTGCGCACCGACGCCCTGCAGACCTTCGTCCGCCAGGAGACGGTCCTGGTCTCCCTCACCACGGACGACGGCCTCACGGGCACGGGGTACGCGTACACCATCGGCACGGGCGGCAGTTCGGTGCTCGCCCTGCTCCGCGACCACCTGGTGCCGCTGCTCACCGGCGCGGACGCCCGCTCCGTCGAGGCGCTGTGGCAGCGGCTGCTGTCGGTCACCCGGGCCACCTCGGTCGGGGCCATCACCTCCCTGGCGCTGGCCGCGGTCGACACCGCCCTGTGGGACCTGCGGTGCCTGCGCGCCGGCGAACCCCTCTGGCGGCTCGCGGGCGGCGCGCACGAGCGGCTGCCGCTGTACGACACCGAGGGCGGCTGGCTGCACCTGACGCCCGACGAACTCGCCGCCGGCGCGCTGCGGGCGAAGGAGCGCGGGCTGCGCGGCGCGAAGGTCAAGGTCGGCAAGCCCACCGTGGGCGAGGACGTGGAACGGCTGGCGGCGGTCCGCGCCGCGGTCGGGCCGGACTGGGTGCTCATGGTGGACGCGAACCAGTCGATGACGGGCGCCGAGGCGATCCGCCGGGCGCGCGCGTACGAGCCGTACGACCTCGCCTGGTTCGAGGAACCGCTACCCGCGGACGACCTGTCCGGGCACGTCCGGCTGGCCGCCTCGACCTCGATCCCGGTCGCGGTCGGCGAGTCGCTCTACGGCGTGGGCCGGTTCGCCGAGTACCTGGCCGCGGGCGCGGCGGGCATCGTCCAGGTCGACGTGGCGCGCGTCGGCGGGATCACCCCGTGGCTGAAGGCGGCGCACACCGCGGAGGCCTTCAACGTCCAGGTGGCCCCGCACTTCCTGATGGAACTCCACACGAGCCTGGCCTGCGCGGTGCCCCCGGGCATGTACGTCGAGCACATCCCGCAGCTCGACGCCATCACCCGCACCCCCCTGACGGTCGTCGACGGCCACGTCGTGCCGCCCGAGACCCCGGGGCTCGGCATCGACTGGGACGAGGACGCCATCGAGGCCCTGCGGGTGGCGTGACCGGGCCGGGCTTCCGAGAGCGCCGGCCGAGGCTGCGTCCGGCCCGGCTCACCTACGGTGTCACCCGTCGCTGCCGCACGTTCGCACGGCCCCGCACCGGCAGTGCCGTCCCGGCACCGGCCACGGCCTCGGGCGAGCGCGGCCGTTCGGCCGGCCGTACCTCCGACACCCGGCCCCACCCTCACCGCAGCCGGTCGGCACGATCCCCACCGGCGTGGCCTCGCATCGGCCACGGCGCCGGCCAAGCGCCCGCAAGCCGCCCCAACCTGCGGCGCGATGCCCGCCGTTCGACACGGCTCACCGCCGACACCCGGCCTCACCCGTCGCCTCAGCCGTCGGGACGCCTCGCCCGCAGCGCCCGAACCCGCCGCCGTGGGCCCGCATCGCCCGGTACCCCCCAGGGTCGGCGATCGCGACGGCAGCAGTCAGGCGGGATGCGCTGGACCGGGCTGCCGACCACCACCGCGGCGTCCCGGCCGCCGCCCGGAATCGGCCACCACATGGGGCGAGCGCCCGCGGGCCGCCCCGACGCGCGCCGGACCCACCCGCCGGAAAACGGGAGGCGGCCCGGTCGGGGGCCGGGGCAGACTCGGGCGGTGATCGTCGTGCAGCCCGTGCTGGAACTGGGGACCGCGGACGGCTTCGCCCTCTGGCCGGTGGCCGAGCGGGAGCCGTTCACCTTCATGCCGCTCCACGGCGCGTTGGCACCCCCCGAGGTCGGCGCGGCCGTGATGACCATCGCCGCGTACAACGATGCCCGGAGGGACGACGACGCCCCGCCCGCCCGGCCCGGCGACCCGGTCGAGGACTTCCTGCGGGGGCTGCTGACCGGGGAGGACGTCCAGGCACCGGGCGGACTGCAGGTGACCGGCACCGCCGGCGACCTGGAGGTGGTACGCCCGGGCTGCTGCAGCGGGCTGGAGGACTGGCGCGAGTGGCTCGGCGTCCTCGACGGCACCGGCGACGCGTGGCTCGGCCACGACCCCTCACCGCTCGCCGAACGGCGCGGAGACGTCATCCGGTTGACCGTCGACGCGGGGCGGGACGACAGCCCGGTGTTCGAGGTCGACGTCGACGTGCTGCGGCGCGGGATCGCGGACGCCGAGCGGGACCTGGCGGCGTTCCTCCGTGCCGCTGCCGACTGGGCGGCCGTGCGTCTGGCCGGGCACGCCTGCGCGGTCGTCACCGCCCTCGCCCGTGGCGTCGGCATGCCGCCGCCACGGGCGTAGGCGCAGCCCCCGCGACCGCGTGAGCCCGACCCCGATGAGGACGACCAGCATGCCGGCCACCACCCGGGCGCCCACCGACTCGTCGAGGACGAGCGCGCCGAGCCCCACCGACACGACGGGGAGGAGGTAGCCGACGGTTGCCGCGTCCGTCGCACCCTCGTCGGCGATGATGCGCACCGTCAGGTAGAAGGTGACGCCCGTGCACAGGACGCCGAGGGCGAGCACCGCGACGGTCGAGCGCAGGGTCACCGCGGTCCCGGTGGTGCCGGTGACGAGCAGGGCCGGCACGCTCAGCGCGGTCGCGGCGGTCAACTGGCCCGCGGCGAGCGGGAGTGCGCCCGCACCCGTGGGGATGAGCCTGCGCCCCATGTAGGCGAAGGCGAACGCGTAGCTCGCAGCCGCACCCAGCAGGGCCAGGGCGCCCCAGCTCGCGAGGCCCGACCGGTGCCAGGGGGCGAAGATCAGGAGGACACCCGCGAACCCGGCGAGGAGGCCGCCGAGCCGGGGTCCGCGAACGGCGCGTCGTCCCGCGCCCAGGGCGAGACCGATGAGCAGGGACCACAACGGCGTCGTGGCGTTGAGGACGCCCGCCACCCCGGAGTCGACGCTCTGCTCGCCGACGCTGAAGAGGAGGAACGGCAGCGCGTTGCAGAGGAGGGCCGCCACCGTGAGACGGCTCCAGAGGAGCCTCCCCCGCGGCAGGCGCAGGCCCGCGCGGCGGCAGAGCACGAGCAGCAGGGCCGCGCCGCAGGCGCAGCGCAGGAAGGTGACCCAGGCGGGCGGCAGTCCCTCCAGCGCGATCTTGATCCACAGGAAGGTCGACCCCCACAACAGGGCCAGCACCGCCATCCGCAGCAGCGCCCTCACGCCGCCTCCGCCACCGGGCACGCCGGCCTCCCGTCGTCTCGCGTCACCGTCCCCCACGACGCTCCCCCACCCGTCCTGGTGGCACAAGCGAAGGTTCACGCACGTACCGTTAAGCTGAGCTACATGCTCGACGTGCGCCGCATGCAGGTCCTCCGGGCGGTGGTGACCAGCGGGTCGGTCACCGCGGCCGCCACTCACCTCGGTTACACACCCTCGGCCGTCAGCCAGCAGATCGCCGTCCTGGAGAGGCAGGCCGGGGTCCCGCTGCTCGAACGGGTGGGGCGCGGGGTGCAGCCGACGCCCGCCGGGCTGCTGCTCACCGAGTACGCCGCCCGCATCGGCAGGGAGGTGGCCGAGGCCGAGACGGCGCTGGCCGATCTGCGCGCGGGCCGCACCGGCAGTCTGACGGTCCGTTACTTCCCGACGGCGGGTGCCGACCTGGTGGCCCCGGCCGTCGCGCGGCTGCGCCGCGAGCACCCCGGGGTGCGGATCGACCTCGGCCTGGTCGACCCCGGCGATCCGCTGCCGGAGGTGGAGAAGGGCCGCGCGGACCTCGCGATCGTGGTGCGGCCGCGCGGGCAGGGCCGTGAGGGGCTGCGCCTGGTGCACCTGCGGGACGACCCCTACCGTGCGGTCCTCCCCAAGGGCCACCGCCTCGCCGCGAAGCGGGTGCTCGATCTCACCGACCTCGCGGGTGAGCCGTGGGTGGGCAGCGAGTCCCCGGACGGCTCGTGCCTGGAGCTGATCCTCCGGGCGTGCGCCGCGGCCGGCTTCAGCCCCGCCGTCGTGGTGCAGAGCGAGGACTACGCCACCGCGCAGGGGTTCGTGGCCGCCGGGCTGGGGGTGAGCCTGCTGCCGCTGGCCGCGCTGGCGCACCACCACCCCGGGGTCGCCGTACGGAAGGTGCGCGGCCCGGAGCCCGTCCGGGCGGTCCACGCCGCGGTCCGGGAGACGTCGCTGCGGCAGCCGGCACTGCGGGGGCTGCTCGACGCGCTGCGCGACGTCGCCCGGGGCACGGCGGGCACTGCCCGGCCCGTGCGCCCTTGACCTGCCGTCAGGCGGTGCCCCGCGGATAGCCGATGCCCGCGATGTCCTCGGCCAGACCGTCGAGCGTCACCTCCGCGTTCAGCCTCGCGACGACCTCCGGAGTGAGCGGGCGCAGCGCGTGGACATGGCGCACGGCGTCCAGGTCCACCGGCACCTCGTAGTACTCCTCGGCGAAGGCGCGGAACGCCTCGGGGGACCGGTCGGTCAGCAGACGGAACAGGTACGACGCGCCGTCGGCGTCCTCGCGGTCCTCCGGCAGGTCGACGGACCCGTGCCGCCACGCGTCGTCCCCGGCTGCGCGCCACAGGCAGACGGTCGCGACCGGCACGCCGTCCTCATCGCAGAACGCCGGCTCCTCGACGTACGGACGGAAGGCCTCGGGGACCTCGTCGACGATCCCCGGCCAGGGCTCGTGGTCCTCCGAACCGTAGGGGCTGACGGGGGACTCGTGGTCGAAGCCGCGAATGAAGGCCCCGGCCGCGCAGAACACGATCGCGTACTCGTCTCCCGACCCGTTGCGCAGGGAGGCCATCTCCTCCCCCGTGTCCCACACGGCGTCGAAGGAGTGGTACCGCATCTCCCACTCGGGGCTGAGGATCGCGTCGAGCATCGCCAGCGCGCGGCAGTGGTCGCGCAGTTCGGCGATGGAGGGCAGTCGGGGGGCAACGTCATGAACGGTCACGCGCACATCCAAGCCCATGGCTCCGGCGTCCCCCACCCGGGGCTCCCCGCGTCCGCGGAATTCCGGTGCCGCGCACGCCCCCGGTGCTGCTGAGCACGGTCGCGCGGGACCACTTCGGAAGGCGGACATGCCCCCACGCACCCTGAGCGGCGACCAGGCAGGGATCGAGGCTGCGCTGGTACGCCGGCTGCTGCACGCGCGGTTCCCCCACTGGGCGGACCTCCCGCTCACCCCCACCGGGTCGGCCGGCACCTCCAACGTCATGTACCGCCTGGACAGCGACACGGTCGTACGGCTGCCCAGGACCGCGGGGACCGCGAACGACGTGGACGAGGAGCACGAGTGGCTGCCGCGGCTCGCGCCGCGGCTCCCGGCGCCCGTCCCCGCGCCCCCGGCAAGGGCGCTCCCGTCGCCGGCTACGCCGCTGCGCGCCGAGGTCGACGCGGCGGCGGCCGGCGCGGTGTGGGGGGCGGCGCATCCTACCCGGGGGCTCCGGTCCGCTCCCCGGCATCGCCGATTCCCCCACGGGGCCCGTCACGTTCAGTAGCTTCTCCGTCACCAACCGGGGCGGCGACGCGCGGACGCGCGGACGCCTGGAGAGCGACGGCAAGGAGCGGACGCCGATGGCGAATGTGGAGACCTCCCTCAAGGAGACGATGACGTCGATCGAGGGCAGCGTGGGCGCTGCCCTGGTCGACTACACCAGTGGCATGGCGCTGGGCACGATCGGTGGCGGCAAGGACCTCGACCTGACCGTCGCGGCCGCCGGCAACACCGACGTGATCCGCGCCAAGGCCCGGACGATGAAGGAACTGGGCATCAAGGAGGAGATCGAGGACGTCCTGATCACCATGAACACGCAGTACCACCTGGTCCGGCTGCTCAAGAGCCGCGACGGCAACGGCCTGTTCCTCTACCTCGTGCTCGACCGTCGCAACGCCAACCTCGCGATGGCCCGCCACCGCCTCCGGCGCATCGAGGCCGACCTCGAGCTGTAGCCGCCGTTCCTCCCTCGGGGCTCCGTGCGCCCGGGAATTGAAGAATCCTTCAATTCGGCACATCCTGATCCGCACAAGCACGGCGGTGCACGGGCCCCGGAAGGGGAAGGATTGGACGCAGTGTCGCGCCGGCGGCAGCGGGAGCGGCCGCCGGCGCGTACGGGAAGGGCCGTCGGAGACCGGGCAGGAGCGACACACGATGCAGGTACCCCTGTACCAGGCCAAGGCCGAGTTCTTCCGCATGCTCGGGCACCCCGTGCGGATCAGGGTCCTCGAGCTGCTCCAGAACGGCCCGGTGCCGGTACGGGACCTGCTGAACGAGATCGAGATCGAGCCCTCCAACCTGTCCCAGCAGCTCGCGGTGCTGCGCCGGTCCGGCATCGTGGTGTCGATCCGCGAGGGCTCCACCGTCAGCTACGCCCTCGCCGGCGGGGACGTCGCCGAACTCCTGCGCGCGGCCCGCCGCATCCTCACCGAACTCCTCGCGGGGCAGACCGAACTGCTCGCCGAACTCCGCCAGGCCGACGCCCCGCCCGGGCGCGCGCAAGAACAGGTCGGCCACCCCGCCGGCTGAGCGCTCCGGCGCCACCTGGGCCAGAATGGTCGGGAGGTGAGCTCGATGACGCCTTGGCGGGTACGTGATCTGGAGGAAGGCGACCTGGACCAGGTCGTGCGCATCTGGGAGGAGTCGCGCGACACGACCGAGGACCCCGCGGTGACCCTGGCGGAGGTGGTCGGCGCGCTGCGCGCGGGAGCGCCCGCCGTGGTGGCCATGGTCGGTGACCGGGTCGTGGGGGCGGCGGTGTCCTCGACGGCCCAGGAGCGCGCCTGGGTGCTGCGGCTGGCCATCGCCCGGCAGTGGCGCCACCACGGGATGGGCTCGGCGCTGCTGGCGGCCCTGGAGGACAGTCTGAGCCAGGCGGGGATGCGCCGGATCGGAGCACTGCTGCCCGAGGGCGAGGTCGGTGAGCAGGCGTTCCGGAACTCCGGGTACTCCTTCCGCCCCGGGCTCGGTTACTTCGAGAAGCTGCTGTCAGCCGACTCCGCGCAGGACACCCTGCTCGACCAGCTCGGCGGGGCGGTCCCTGAGCAAGGGCTGTGGGACCGCATCGCGGGCATGACCGCGGAGAAGGCGCTCATCGAGCGGCGGCTGGTGCTGCCGCTGGAGAACCCCGGGGTCGCGGAGCGCTACCACCTGGTGCCGCCGCGTGCGGTGGTCCTCTTCGGTCCGCCGGGCACCGGCAAGACGACGTTCGCCAAGGCCGTGGCCTCCCGGCTGGCGTGGCCGTTCATCGAGGTGCTCCCGTACCAGCTGGCCGAGGACGCGCACGGCGTGGCCGACGGACTGCGTCGGCTCTTCGCCCGGGTCGAGCACCTGGAGCAGGTGGTGCTCTTCTTCGACGAGGCGGAGGAGATCGCCTCGGAGCGGCAGGACCCGTCCACCCTGGCCCACCGGGTGACCAACGAGCTCCTCAAGCTCATCCCGCAGTTCCGGCGCGGCGAGCGCCGGCTGCTGATCTGCGCGACCAACGCGGTGCGCTCGCTGGACCCGGCCTTCCTGCGGCCGGGCCGCTTCGACTTCCTGATCCCGGTCGGCCCGCCCGACCCCGCGGCCCGCCGGGCGATCTGGATCCGCTACATCGGTCCGGACCGGGTGGCGGACATCGACCTGGACGCGCTGGTCGAGGCGAGCGACCGCTTCACACCGGCGGACATCGAGTACGCGGCGCAGGCCGCCGCGCAGACCGCCTTCGAACGGCACCTGGCGACGGACCCGCGCAGCACGGCGGACCTGACGCACCGCACCGAGGACTACCTGCAGGCGGTCGCCCGTACCCGCGCCACCCTCACGACCGAGGACATCCGCGCCTTCGACCACGACCTGCGCTCCGCCGCCCGCGTGTGAGGCACGTGGGGCGCGGCGGAAGGGGGGTGGACGCTCCGCGCCGCGTTCGTGGCCGAAACCGGCGGACATCGGCGATGCCCGGGCGACGGCCCCCCTCGGAGCCCTATGGTGACCGTGGGCCGGCAGATGCGCGCTCCCCCGTCCGTGTCTGCCGGCCCACCTTGTCTTCCGCCCGCCGTGGGGCCCGGCGCGTGCCGGGCCCCACGGGGTGTCAGGACAGCTCGGGCACGTCGATCCGGTCGATGTCCGGGGCGTAACCGTCGGCGCTGTCGAAGGTGACGGTGTTGGCGCCCGCCTTCAGCGTGACGGGAAGGCTGACCGCCTCGACGGTGCCCCAGTCGCCCGTGGACGGGAACGTGCGGGCGGTGGCGCCGCCACCGTTGGCGGAGACCCGGACCGTGCGGGCGTCACCGCTCACGTAGGCGACCTTGATCATGTAGGTGCCGGCCTTCTTCACCACGACGTCGTTGAAGCGGAGCGAGCCCCCGAGGTAGAGGTTGCCGGCCTTCCTACCGCCGGAGCAGGCACCGCAGTCGGCGAGGGAGGCGTTGCCGGCCAGGGTGTTGCCCGCGGCCTCCGCCTCGTAGCCGGTCATGGGCTGGACCGGGCCGTGCGGGGTGACGGTGAACAGGCGCGAGCCGTGCGCGGGAAGGGACTTGGTGACCTTGCCCCGGTGGGAGCCGAGGTCCTCGTGGTTCCACAGGTCGCGGACCGAGGCGCGGCCGGAGAAGCCGAGCGAGGTCCAGTCGGCGGTCACGGCGGCGGGGGCGTCGCCGAGGTTGAACAGGGCGACGGTGTAGCTGCCGTCGGCGTTCTCAGCGGCCCAGACCTGCTGGTCGCCCACGGGGGTGACCGGGCGGGCCGGCGGGGTGCTCGACTGGTCGAGGGCGATGACCTCGCGGTTGGTCAGCAGGGACAGCCCGTAGTCGTCGAGGCGGGTGAGGTCGTCACCGGTGTAGAGCGGGGACTTGGCGATGGCCCACAGCGTCATGTAGGTCTGCCGCTCGGCCTTGGTGAGGCCGTCCATCCGGCCGTTGCCGACGTCGAGGGAGTCGAGGTCGTTCCAGCCGCCGGGGCCGCCGTGCCGGCTCCAGGCGGCCGCGTCGGCGAAGCGGTCGTCGACGGAGTTCTCCCAGGAGACGAGGGTGTCGCAGTAGCACTCGACGTCGGTGTCGATCCGCCAGCCGTTGGAGTACTTCTTCCAGTCGGCGACGTGGCCGATGTCCAGCGACCAGGACAGCTCGAGGTGGATGGGGCGGCCGGTGGCGGCGATGGCCTTCTGCCAGGCGGCGATGTCGGCGCGGTTGTCGTAGTTGTCACCGCTCTTGAAGGAGCCGGGACCGACGCCGTCGATCTTCAGGAAGTCGTATCCCCAGTCGGCGATCATCCGCGCCTGGGAGTCGACGTACTTCTGCGCGCAGGGGTTCGAGAAGTCGATCTTGTAGGAGCTGTCCCAGCCGTTGGTGGTGCGCAGGTCGTCGTAGACGATGTCGGCGGTGGTGCAGTCGGTGGTGTTCCAGATCGGCACCTTGCCGTCGCCGTACCCCTCCTTCTCCAGGCCGACCGGCAGGTAGATGCCGGCCTTGAGGCCCTTGGCGTGGACGTGGTCGGCGACCGCCTTCATGCCGCGCGGGAAGCGCCCGGGGTCGGGGGTCTGCCGGCCGTACGCGTCGAACTCGGGCTTCCAGGACTGGTCGCGCCACCAGCCGGCGTCGAGGTTGACGTAGTTGTAGCCGTACTTCTTGAGCTTGGCGGCCATGGCGTCGGCCTGCTTGAGGACGTTCGCCTCGGTCAGGTAGCTGTAGTCGCCCGTGGGGTTGAGCCCGGGGTACTTCGAGGACTGCATGCTCCAGCTCGACCAGCCCATGTAGGGCTTGGCGGCGACCTGGTGCGCGGTGACGGCGGTGGTCCCGGCCGTCGCGGCGGGCACGCCGTCGGGGCCGGTCGCCCCGGCCGCGGGGACGGCGGCCGACACGCCGGCGGTGAGGGCCAGGACGAGCAGGGTCCTGGCGGCGGTCGAGGACAGGGCGGAGCGCGAGGGTGACCGCATGGGTCGGGCCTCCTGGGGGTGGGGGGTACGGCGGGTGCGGTGCGGGTGTGCGTGCCGGGCCCGGCGAGGTCAGCCCTTGCCGGAGCCGATGGTCAGGCCGCTGATGAACTGCCGCTGGAGCGCGAAGTACACGAGCAGGGTGGGGACGGCGGTCATCAGGGCACCGGCGGCGATGAGGTTGGGGTTGGTGAAGTACTGGCCCTGCAGGTTGGCCAGGGCGGAGGTGATGGGGCGCTTGTCACCCGTCTCGATGAGGGCGAGCGGCCAGAAGAAGTCGTTGTAGATCCAGATCGACTCCAGGGTGGCGAGCGCGGCGAAGGCCGGCCGGCACAGCGGCAGGATGATCTGGAAGAACTGCCGCCACACCTGGGCGCCGTCGACGAGGGCGGCCTCGGAGATCTCCCCGGGGATCGTCTTCATGTAGTTGCTCAGCACGAAGGTGCAGAAGCCGCACTGGTAGGCGATGTGGATGGCGATGATGCCCCAGGCCGAGTTGTACAGCAGCAGCGAGTCGCTCATCCACGCCGGGAGCGGTACCAGCAGGTAGAGCCGGTAGAGCGGGGTGATGAGCACCTGCGCGGGCAGCAGGTTGCCCGCGGTGAAGAGCATCAGCAGCGCGATGTTCCAGCGGAAGTCGAAGCGGGAGACGAAGAAGGCGACCGCCGCGGAGAACAACAGGGTGCCCAGGACGGACGGGACGGTGATGAGGACCGAGTTCCAGAAGAAGTGCGGCATGCCGGACTGGTTCCAGGCGTCGGTGTAGTTCTGCAGGCTGATCCCGCGGGGCCAGGACAGGTAGCCGTGCTTGCTGGTGTCCGCGTAGGGGCGCAGCGAGGTGTAGACGGCCCACAGCAGCGGCAGCAGCCACAGCAGCGCGATCGTGGCGAGCATCAGGTGCCGGCCGGTCTGCCGCGGGGGCTTGGAGGCCCCGCCGCCGCGCGAGGCCTCGCGGCGGGGGCGGGCCGGGGTGACGGGCGGGGTGGCGGTCGTGGTCACCGGTCCTCCTTGCGGAAGTTCTGGACGAGGAAGGTCCCGATGGCGGCGAGGGAGACCAGGAGCAGGACGACCGCGAGGGCGGAGCCGTAACCGATGTGGCTGGACTCGCCGATGATGTTGTCGGTGATCAGCAGCGACAGCAGTTCCATGCCGGGCTTGCTGCCAACGCCGCCGCCGAGCACGTAGACGACGTCGAAGGCCCGCAGGGACTCCATGACGGTGACGACCAGGATGATGACGTTGACCGGCTTGAGGGCGGGGAAGACAACCTTCAGGAAGGTCTGGCGGCCGTTGGCGCCGTCGAGCGCGGCGGCCTCCTTCAGGGCCGGGTCGAAGCCCTTCAGCCCGGCCAGGTAGAGGATCATGATGTAGCCGGTGTGCCGCCAGGCCGAGGCGACCAGGACGGCCCACAGGTTGAGGTCGGGGTCGCCCAGCCAGTCGACGTGGTGGCCGGGGGCCACCGCGCCCAGGATGCCGTCCAGCAGGCCCGTGTCGGGGTTGTAGATGATCTCCCAGATCAGGCCGACCACGGCCAGGGAGAGCACCATCGGCAGGAAGATCGCCGTCTGGTAGACCCGGGTGAAGCGGAGCTTCCGGTCGAGCTGGTAGGCGAGGAAGATCCCGAACGGGGTGGGCAGCAGCGCCGTGAAGAGCAGCCAGATGACGTTGTGCCGCACCGCGGGCCAGAACGGCGGGTAGTTGGTGAGGATCTGGTGGTAGTTGTCGAGCCCGACCCAGTGGATGTCGGACAGGTAGATGCCGTCCCAGCTGGTGAAGGACAGGCCCATGGAGGCCAGTGCCGGGAGCCAGACGAAGACCAGGAGGGCCAGGAGCGGGACGCCGACGACGGCCGCCAGGAAGAGCCGGTCACCGGCGCCGAGCCGGCGGGGGCGGCGCCGGGGCGCCCCGGTGGCGGGGGCCTGCGGCGTGGGGGCGGAGGGTGCGGTGGGGGACGCGGAGGGCACGGTGAACCTTCCCGGTCCGGTCAGGAGGTGAAGAAGCGCGAGCGCTGCGACTCGATGCGCTTCAGCAGGGCCGAGCCGTCGTCGGGGTGGCCGAGCCATTGGGTGAGTCCGGGCAGGACGACCGTGGAGATGAACCCGGGGTCGCTGTCGCGGTCGGCGAACTGGGTGATGTACTTGGCGGAGGCGATGAGTTCGGCGGACTTCTTCTGCAGCGGGTTGTAGGAGCCGGTGTCGGCCTGCGCATGGACGGCCACGTTGCTGGGGTCGACACCCATGTAGAGGCCCTCGGCCTCGGCGCTGCCGAGGAACTCCAGGAGCTTCTTGGCGCCCTTCTCGTTCTTGGGGCGGCGGCTGAGCATGAAGCCGTCCGTGGGCGCCTCGACGGCGTCCTGCCCGTTGACCGGGTCGATCTCGGGAAAGGGGAAGAAGTCGATGTCGGAGCGGAGCGCCTCGTCGGTGACCTGCTGGCCGAGGAAGAGGCCGATGACCGCCATGCCGGACTTCTTGTCCAGCAGCGACTGGGCCGCGTCCTGCCACGAACGTCCGCCGGCGCCCTGCTGGTAGTACGGGCTGATCTCGCGCCACAGGTCGAGGGTGGCGACGGCGCGCTTGTCGGTCCAGGAGACCTCGCCGCGCATCAGGGACATGTGGAAGTCGTAGCC
The DNA here is from genome assembly GCF_040613835.1 of Streptomyces sp. NPDC006207. Taxonomy (NCBI): domain Bacteria; kingdom Bacillati; phylum Actinomycetota; class Actinomycetes; order Kitasatosporales; family Streptomycetaceae; genus Streptomyces; species Streptomyces sp. NPDC006207. Next base: position 42,794 of record NZ_JBEXSX010000052.1, read on the forward strand.
GTTGGCCCGCAGGTTGAGGTAGTCGAAGGCGCCGAGGATGCTCCAGGCGTCGCCGCCCCCGTAGCCGGAGGCGATCGGGGAGAGGCCGTCCTTCTTCATCCGCTTGGCGAGCGCGGTGAACTCGGACCAGGTGCGCGGGACGGTGTAGCCGCGCTCCTGGAAGAGGCTCTTCCGGTAGAAGACGCCCCAGGGGTAGTTGTAGAGCGGGACGAAGTAGAACTTGCCGTCCTCGCCGCGGGAGAGCTGCTTGGTGGCCTCGCTGAAGCCGCCGCCTATCTTCTCCCACACGTCGTCGAGGGGGGTGGCGAGGCCCTTCTTGGCGAAGTACTGCATGCGGTAACCGGCGAACCAGGTGAAGACGTCGTCCGGAGTGCCCTGCAGGTAGCTGGAGATGCCCTTCTGGAAGCTGTCGTGGTCGACGGTGTTGGTCTTGACCGTCAGCCCGCTGTCCTTGGTGAAGGCCTTGGTCACCGCCGCGTAGGCGGACTTGGGCGTGGCGTCGGCCCCGTTGGACCCGAAGGTCACCGTCTTGGGGTCGGCCGCCGCTCCCCCGCCGCAGGCGGTGAGGAGGGGGGCGGCGAGCGCCGCGGCTCCGAGCCCGAACAGCCCGCCGACCACGGTGCGGCGGCTGGGCTGAGGCGCGGTCAGGACGGTGCGGCTCTGCAGCGTCATCGCTACTCCTAGTACGTGTCTGATCTGATGAAGGACTGGATCGCGGTGGCCGCGGCCCCGCGCGCCCATTCCTCGAAGGGCAGCGGACGGGTCCGCAGGTCGCACTGCCCGGCGGTGCCGAAGGCGGAGGCGGCGAAGGCCTCGAGGATCTGGTCGGCGAACAGGTCGTGGGCCACCAGGCCCTCGCCCGAGATGATCACGCGCTCCGGGCCGAAGAGGTTGGCCACCGAGCCGATGGCCCGGCCGATCGCCTCGCCGGCCCGCGCGTACACCTCCCTGGCCCCCGGGTCGCCGCCGTGGGCCAGTCGCAGTGCCTCGGCGGCGTCGGCCACGGGGGTTCCCGTCGCCTCGCGGACCGCGCGCACGATCGCCGGGTCCGCGGCGATCGCCTCCACGCACCCGCGGTTGCCGCAGTGGCACAGCGGTCCCGCCGGGTCGATGGACAGGTGCCCGATCTCGCCGGCCACCCCGTACGCGCCCGAGACCACCCGCCCGTGCACCACGAGACCGCAGCCGATGCCCGCGCCGACCGTCACCACGGCGAAGTCGGACAGGCCCACCCCGGCGCCGAACCACTGCTCGGCGACGGTGAGCGCCCTGACGTCGTTGTCGACGGTGACGGGCAGGCCGGTGGTCATCCCCGCCAGCTCGGCCAGCGGGATGTCCCGCCAGTCGAGGAAGGGCGAGTAGCGCACCAGGCCGCCGGCCCGGTCCACGTCACCGGAGACCGCGATGCCCAGGCCGCTGACGGGGACGCCGAAACCGTCGGCCTCCGCCAGCAGTTCGTGCACCAGTGCCGCCGCCGACGCCAGGACGGCCCCGGGGTCGGGGGCGGCCAGCGGCACGTGGCGGGAGGTGCGGATCCGGCAGCAGAGGTCGGTGAGCACACCGATGATCTCGTCGCCGGTGATCTTGAGGCCGATGAACAGCGCCCGGCCGCCGTCCACCCGTACGGGGTTGGCCGGCCGTCCCAGGGAGGGACGCGCCTCCTCGTCCACGTCCTCGACCAGGTACCCGGCCTCGATCAGCGGCCGGACCGCCTTGGTGACCGCGGCCGCTGACAGCCCGGCACGCTTGGCGATCTCGGTGCGGGTGAGCGGACCGTGGCACAGGACGGTGGTGAAGATCTGGGAGGCGGCCGGCGTGTGGGCCGGGAACGCCTCCCCCGGCGGGATCGAGGACATGGCCGGGAACCTAGGTGGGTTCTTTTCTGCTGTCAATAAAAGAAGCAAGACTCCTCGGAAGTAGACCAAGTGAGGGCCCCTCAACTGGAAAAGGTCGGACCAGAGTGGGTGTTGACATGTGATCCAAGGTAAGGATTGGCTGCCGCCTGTCTCCTGGCGCGACCCGAACGTGAGGACCCATGCCCGTGATCTCCCATGCCCCGGACACCGGGATCTGGCTGCTGAGCACCCCGCGCACGTCGTACGCACTGCGCATCGACGCGACCGGTGCCCCCTGCCACGTCGCCTGGGGCCCGCGGCTGACCCTGCAGGAGGCGGCCGAACTCGCCGTCCCGCCGGGACCGGACGCGAGCAGCTTCGAGGGCCGTTCGCCGGTGAGCGAGGAACTCCCCGTCGACGGCGGGGCCCGCTTCGGGGTACCGTCCCTCCAGGTCCGCCTCCCCGACGGGAGCAGGGGCTTCGAGTGGCAGCCGACGGGTCATGACGTGCGGGAACCCGCGCCCGGTGTGCACGAGTTGGCGCTGCGGTTCCGCGACCGCGTCCACCCGCTGGAGGTCACCCTCCACTACCGTCTCCACGACGACAGCGACGTCATCGAGCGGCGCACCGTCCTGCGCAACGCGGGCGAGCACGCCCTCACGGTGCTCCGCGCCGACTCCGCCGCCTGGAGCCTGCCGCCGCTGCCCGACTACCGGCTCAGCCACGTCACCGGCCAGTGGTCCGCGGAGAGCCAACTGCGCCGGGAGCGGCTGCCGTACGGCGAGACCGTGCTGACCAGCCGCCGCGGCATCACCAGCCACCACGCCAACCCGTGGGTGATGGTCGACGCAGGTGACGCCGGCGAGACCCATGGCCGGGTGTGGAGCGCCGCCCTGGCCTGGAGCGGCAGTTGGCGTGTCACCGCGCAGCGCACCCCGGACGGGCGCGCCGGCTTCACGGGGGGTGCGGGACACGACGGTACGAACGTGCCGCTGACCCCGGGCGAGGAGTACACCACGCCCACCTTCGCGGGCCTGTACACCGGCGGGGGCTTCGGCGCGGCCAGTCGCGCCTGGCACGCGTACACCCTGGCCCACGTCCTGCCGCACCCGCGGGAGACGGCTCCGGTGCTCTACAACTCCTGGGAGGCCACCGGCTTCGACGTCGACGAGCCCGGCCAGGCGGCGCTCGCCGCCCGGGCCGCGGCGCTCGGCGTGGAGCTGTACGTCGTCGACGACGGGTGGTTCGGGGCACGGCGCGACGACCGCGCGGGCCTCGGCGACTGGACCCCGGCCGCCGACCGCTTCCCCTCCGGGCTGGCCCCCCTGGCCGACCGGGTGCACCGGCTCGGGATGCGCTTCGGCCTGTGGGTGGAACCGGAGATGGTCAACCCGGACAGCGACCTGTACCGCGAGCACCCCGACTGGGTGCTGCACGTCCCGCACCGGAACCGGACCGAGCTGCGCAACCAGCTGGTCCTCAACTTCGCACGGCAGGACGTCGCCGACTGGGCGTACGGCTGGCTCACCCGGCTCGTCGCGGAGAACGGCGTCGACTTCCTCAAGTGGGACATGAACCGCGCCTTCAGCGAGGCCGGCTGGCCCGGACGCGACGACGGCGCGGACCGGCTGTGGACGCGGTACGTGCACCACCTCTACGGGGTGATCGACCGGCTCCGCGCCGACCATCCGCAGTTGCGGATCGAGTCCTGCAGCGGCGGCGGCGGCCGGGTGGACCTCGGCATCCTCTCCCGCACCGACCAGGCGTGGCCCTCCGACAACACCGACGCCGCCGACCGCGTGGCGATCCAGCACGGCTACGGTCAGGTCTACCCCGCGCGCACCATGGCCGCCTGGGTGACCGACGTCCCGAACCAGCTCACGCACCGCACGGTGCCGCTGCGCTTCCGCTTCCACGTCGCGATGGCCGGGCTGCTCGGCATCGGCGGTGACCTCACCCGCTGGTCCGAGGAGGAACTGGCCGCCGGGGCGGAGCTGGTGGCCGAGTACAAGCGGGTCCGTCACCTCGTCCAGCACGGAGCGCTGCACCGGCTGCGCGGTCCCGGGGACGACGGCCCCACCGTCGTGGAGTACGCCGCGCACGACGGCAGCGAGGCGCTGGTGCTCGCCTGGCAGCGCGTCCAGCGGCACGGCGGCCCGCGGGGACCGGTGCGGCTGGGCGGCCTCACCGCGGGGGCCCGCTACCGCGACACGCGTACGGGGACCGTGCACCACGCGGCGGTGCTCGGCGGGTACGGGCTCGTGCTCGATCTGCCGCCCGGCGACTGGGCCAGTTCGGCGGTGCACCTGGTGCGCGTCGCGGAGCACGAGGGCGCCTGACCGTCCCGCCGGGCCGTGCCGCACCCCGCGCATGTGGGCAACTGCACAAACCCGCAGCTGCGGGAGCTTGTCCGGTGTGACGTGGCAGCGTCAAGGTGAGCTCCGTCCGCCCGTCCCGAAGACCCGCCGGCCCTCTGCACGTTCCTCACCCGATCACCGAAGGGCGTTGCATGTCCCACCGCTTCAGACGAGCGCGTTTGACGGCGCTCGCCGCCCTGTTGTCCACGATCGCCGCGCCTTCCGTCGCCCACGCCGCGGATCCGGACGCCCCGGCGTCCCGGGCCGCGGCCCACGCGGCCCCCGCGGCACACACCCTCACCCTCGACGACGGCTCGGTGCTGCACTGGTCCGACGACGGGTCAGGCACCCTGACCCGCAAGGACGGCACCACCCGGGCCTTCCCCGTGGCGGGCACGAAGGGCCGCAGCGCGTTCGGCGGCTCCCTGACCCCGTCCGCCGAGATCCTCCAGCGCCGGGCCGACGCCGCCGCGCTCACGCCGTACAGCGTGGGCGGCGCCACCGGCGGCGGCTCCGCGGTGCGCCCCCGGACCATGAACTCAGGCGCCGTCCCGCTCCCGAAGGCGGTCCGCGAGGCCGTCGACGGCATCGGCGACCGGAGCGCGGCCCGCACCGCCGCCCCCTCCGCCGCCAAGGACCTGCCCACCAACGAGGGCCTGACGACGTCCTTCCAGTCCTACCTCAACGCGGGCGGCGTCAACGCGGTCGGCGCCTTCCGGGACACCGCGAGGTACCTCCGCGCGCTGCCCGGTCAGGGCCAGGTCATCACCAACGTGTCGCTGGGGGACCTCACCGACCAGGGCATGGCCGACGCGGGTGACGAGTACGTGCGCCTCAACGGCCCCACCACGGTGCTCCGCGACGGCAAGCGCTACCTCGACTTCCCCTCCCTGCCGCTCATACCGACCTACACCAGCGACAACAAGGGCCGCCTCGACGCGGCCGGCGCCATCGAGGGCCAGGACCCCAACCTCGCCGAAGTGCTGCTCGACTTCTCGATGATGGCCCCGCTGCCGCACGACCGGCAGCGCCCGGAGGCCACCGGCATCGGCGCCACCGACCTGCTGGGCATCGCGCCCGGCGCGCAGTACCGGCTCGTGATCCCCGAGGAGCCCTCGGCCACCGGCATCGCGGCCGCGCTGCGGGCCGCGGCCGCCCAGAAGCCCCGGCCGGACGTCATCACGGCGAGCCTCGGCTTCGGCACGGACGGCTCGATCGGCTTCCCCTCGCGGTGGCTGGAGGACGACCCGGAGATCAGGGACACCCTGCGCGCCATCGTGGACTCGGGGATCGTCGTGGTCGTGTCGTCCAACGACGGCACCCGCCTGGGCCTGCCGGTGTCGGTCGGCCCCGACGGCGGCAGCACCCCGACCGACGTGACGTCGAGCAGCCGCGCGCAGACGTCGATCGACGACGTCGCCCCCACCACCACCCCCACCCTGGTCCGTGACACCGGGGTGATCGCCGCCGGCGGCACCACCGTCGACGACACCCTGAGCTCGGACGACGTACGCACCGCCGTCTACCCGACCACCCGCTACAACGGCTCCGCCGGCTACTCCTCGGGGTTCGGCACCCGGATCGACCTGGCGGCGCCCGGCGACAACCTGCCCTCGCTGATCCACACACCGGACGGTCCGGGCGTGGTGCTCAACGGCGGCACCTCGGCCTCGGCCCCGATGATCGCCGCTGCGGCGGCCAACGTGCTGGCGGCCGCCGAGGCGACCGGGCAGAAGCTCAGCCCGCGTGAGGTCCGGAAGCTGCTGGTGGACACCGGCCGCCCGATCGCCCAGCCCCCGCAGGCCGACCGGGAACTGCGCATGGGCCCCCAGCTGGACGTGACAGCGGCGGTGGAGAAGGTGCTCGCCAAGCGCCATTCCCTCACCCCGGCCGCGGTACGGCTGTCCGTCGCCGAGCGCCAGCTGCTGTCGGTGAGCCCGACCACCGCCTTCGTCGAGGCCACCGATCCCTCCGCGATCGACCTGGCGGGCCCCGCCGACGCCTGGGGCAACCCGTCCGGGCAGAACGCGGTCTCGCCCATCACCTTCGGCCTCGACCTCACCGGCGGGCACCGGAAGCTGACGTACCGTCTGCGCGTCGGTGAGCACGGCACGATCCCGTCCGCCGGCCCGAGCCTGCGCGTCCTGCCGCGCGAGCTGCTGGCCGCCGCCGGCCTGCCCCTCGCCTCCGGCGAAGCGCGCACCGTACAGGTGACGTTCGAGGCCCTCGACGGCCACAAGGTAGTGGCCTCGACCGGTCAGCGGCTCACCTTCGGCGCGGCCGACGGCACCTATGTGCAGCCGAAGGCCCCGACCGCGCCCGGCTCGTCCCCGCTGGGCAAGTCCGTCACCGTGCACTACGACCTCACCGGCCTGCGGGACGCGACCGCCCCCGAGCTGGTGCTCTCCTCGGTCGGCCACTGGACGCCCTTCACCACCAGCGACAAGTGGCGTGCCCAGTGGCGCACCCCGCTCACCGGCACCAAGGGCACGGTGACCATCCCCGCCTCCGCCTTCGCGCCGGGTGGCGCCGGGCTCTACGGCATCGGCGTCACGCTCTACGACGGCCAGGTCTTCGGGGACTTCCGCGCACTGCGCGTCGGACCCGGCGCCGACCAGCGGCCGCAGGCACCGCTGCTGGGGCAGGGGAAGTCCGCCACGGCGCACGCCGTCGAACTGACCCGGGCGGAGCCGCGGTTGACGGTCTCCTGGGACGCCTCCTCGGCTCCGCACGCCGACGGCGCGGCCATCGAGTTCCTCACCCCGGCACCCACCCTGTACGGGGCTCTCAACACCGCCACCAACCAGAACGGCAGCGGCCGCGACGACAACGGCGTCGACCACGCCTCCACCCTCTTCCGGGCCCTGCCGTCGGTGAAGGGCCGGACCGTGCTCGACCTCAAGGCCCTCGGCCTGCCGACCGGACTGCAGTACCCGGTCCGGGTCCTGCCCACGCGGGCGGGCAAGCCCGTCGGACAGGCCTCGCCCACGTCGTTCGTGCAGTACCTCGACGGCGACACGGTCTCCGGCACCCTGGAGAACATCGAGGTCAGCGGGGGCACGGCGCTGCTCGCCACCGATGACTTCGCCGAGGGCGACGACGGCTGGATCCACCTGGAGGGCTCGGCCACCACCGCGTACTCGCTCTCCGAGGGAACCCTCGGCACCACGGTGTCCCGCCAGACCGGCACCTCGATGATGCAGGAGGTCCTGGGGGCCGACCCCGGCACGGGACACACCCTGATCGGCCACCGGCCGTTCGACGGCGGTGTGCTCCCCGAGGTCGACCTGCGCGACACGAAGACCGGTGCGCGCGTGAGGCTCAGCACCCTCGACCCGGGCACCGGCTCGACGTCGGTGTACTTCCAGGGCGGAGCCGTCGACCCGGCCCGGCACCGGGCGGCCGTGACGACCTTCGACGGGGTCTCGGGCGTGGCCTCGCTGTGGACCGTCGACATGGCCACCGGCAAGATCTCCGCGCCGATCCCGCTCAACGCGGACAACCCGGGGCGGGCCTTCGGCAACGTCTCCGTCGACGCCTCGACCGGCACGTTCTTCGTGGCCACCACCGGCACCATGGGGCCCTGCCTGTCCGGGCGCGTCCCCTACTGGGCGGTGTCGGTCGACCCCGGCACCCGCGAGGTGTCGCCGCTGACCACCATGCCGGCCTGCACCGCCGGGCTCCTGCCCGACGGCAAGGGCGACCGGGTGTACGTCGCCGCCGGACCCGCCACCCCCAGCTACACCACGGGCGAGTTCCCGACCGGCACCTGGCGTTCGGCCGATCAGAAGTCCCTGGCCACCTCCGCGCCGGCCGACCTCGGCACCCGGGGCGTCATGTGGCCGGTGCTCGACACCCGGCACCACGTCGCCCTCGTCGCCCACCTGTACGAGGAGGCCACCACCGGCGACAACAACGCCCTCAGCGAGATCACCGTCCTCGACCCCGACACCGGGAAGGTGCTCGCCCGGCACCCCGTCGCCAACCTCGTCAACTCCACGCTGAGCACGTCCAACTTCGACTTCACCAGCCGGCGCGGCCTGTTCCTCGACCCCGCCACGCGTACCGTCTTCCTGGTGAACCCCTGGGCCAACGGCCTCCAGCGGTTCACCTACTGACCGGACACCTACGGGGCCGGGTCCGCCACGACCGGTGGCGGACCCGGCCCCGTGGTCGTCCGACGACGCCTGTGCTAGGTTGATCGCGTTGCAGTTTTGGTACCCATGAACTTTACGTGCACCTGCCGGGATGTGACCGACAGGTGCATTTTTTGTTTTCCGGTTGTCCCGGAGGGGTCATTGCGGCGACGGAGGTCCGCAAAGTGCGGGCTTCATGTACTGCTCCCGAAGGAGATTCCCATGGCGACCGGCACCGTGAAGTGGTTCAACTCGGAAAAGGGCTTCGGCTTCATCGAGCAGGACGGCGGCGGCGCCGACGTCTTCGCTCACTACTCCAACATCGCCACCCAGGGCTTCCGTGAGCTCCAGGAGGGCCAGAAGGTGAGCTTCGACGTCACGCAGGGCCAGAAGGGCCCGCAGGCCGAGAACATCCTCCCCATCTGACCCACCGGGGATGTAAGGGGCCGGCACCTCACGGGGTGCCGGCCCTTCCTCTTTCGGGGCCGTGCGGGCGCGCCGGGTCTACGGGGCGAGCGCCGCGGTGACGGCGGCCAGGTACCGGTCCACCGGACCCGCGGTGAGCAGACCGCTGCCCGCGCCCGCGAGTTCCCCGGCGGCGGGGAGCAGGCGGGCGTGGAGCGCCTCCAGGACGTCGCGGTCGCCGAGCTCGACGGCGAGCACGGACTGCACGCAGCACAGGGCCTCGTACATCAGGTCGGGGGGTGGCTCGGGCAGGGCCCGCAGGGCCGCCAGGGCCTCGGCACGGCGGCCGGCGCGCAGCAGGACGAAGGGTTGGGCCCACGGCCGGTACGGCCCCCACTCCGCCGCGGGGTCGACACACTCGGCGATCCGCGCCGCCGGGACGCTGCCGTCGGCCAGGTCGAGGCAGAGCAGCGCGAGCGGCAGCAGACCCCGTTCCACACCCGGCATCCCGGCGCCCTCCAGGCGTGCGGCGGCGGCCCGGTAGGCGGCCCCAGCCCGCGGCCCGCCCCCGGAGGCGGCCGTCCGCAGGGCCCGGTACCACTGCGTGAACACGCCGGCCAGGGGCAGTTCGTGGCGTTCGGCCAGGACGTCGACCGCGGCGGCGTGCACGTCGGCCGCGGGGAGGTCGGCGAGCGCGCTGCGGGCCTGTACCCGGATCAGGTGACCGAGCACCTCGTACGTCGTCAGCCCGTGCCGCCGGGCCAGCGCCACCAGTTCGGCGCCGATCGCGTCCCGCCGCGGCGCGAGGCCCGCCCGGGCGCAGCTCTGCATGAACACCCCGTTGAGCGCGAAGGCGAGGAGCGCCGGGTCGTCGAGCCGGCGGGCCGTCTCCTCGGCCTGCCGGGCCGCAAGCGGTCCGCGGGCGGAGCGGATGCCGCGCGTCTCCACCGCGATCGTCGCCAGCAGGCGGCAGCGTGCGGTCTCGTGCGCGGCGTCGGCTGGCAGGGCGGCCAGGGTGCGCTCGGCGACGGCGACGATACGGCGGGCCTGCTCCGGGTCGTCGCTGCGGGTCCAGATCGCGGGGACGTCGTAGGCACCGATCACCCGGGCGGTCAGCTCCGGGTCGCCGGACTCCTCCGCCGCGGCGACGGCCGCCAGGCGGTGCTCCCGGGTGGCCTCCAGGCCGCCGCCCCCGGTCAGCGCGAGATTGCGGAGGAGGCCGACCGTCGACTCCAGCCGTGCGCGGGCCCCGGCGGCGACCGTGCGGTCGTACGCCTGGGCCGCCCGGGCCCACACCCGGGCGGCCGCGTCGCCCGGGCCGGCGGGCGCGGGCGCCGGCGGGTCCAGGCGCGGGTCCTGGGCGAGCATGTCCGCCTCCAGACGGCGCAGCGCCGCTCCCGGGTCGAGCCCCAGTCCCCGGGCCAGCATCGCGCGGGCCCGGCGCAGCACGGCGAGCGCGTCCCCCTGACGGCCCGACCGGTACAGCGCGAGCGCCAGCAGCCGCCAGGCGTCCTCCCGCCACGGATGCGCGATCAGGTGCGCGTCCAGGTCGGGCACCGCCTCGGCGGCAAGGCCCAGCTCCAGCCGGGCCTCCGCCCGCCGTTCCACCGCCCGCAGCCGCAGTTCGGCGAGGCGGGAACGCTCGCCGCGGGCCCACTCCCGGTCGGCGTACTCGCCGTACGAGGGACCGCGCCACAGGTCCAGCGCCTCCTCGAGCCGCGTCAGCGCCGCCGCGGGCGGCAGTGCCGCGGCGGCGTCGACGGCGGCCTCGAACCGCCAGGCGTCCACGCTGTCCGGGTCCGCCCGCAGCGCGTACCCGGTGCCCGCGGTGACCAGCAGCCGGGCGGGGGCGCGGGGCGGCCGCTCCGGTTCCAGCTCGCGGCGCAGCGCCCCGACGAAGGTCTGCACGGCCCCGACGGCGCCGGCCGGGGGTTCGTCCCACAGGTCCGCCACCAGGCGGGTCACCGGTACGACACGCCGACGCGCCACCACCAGCCGCGCCAGCACCTCCCGGTGCCGGGGGCCCTTGAGCGCCAGTGCGCGACCGTCGCCGTCCCAGGCGACGACCGGCCCGAGCACACCGAAAGCGACCCGCACCCTGCCCACCTCTCCGGCCGTCCTCCCCGCAGCCACGGTACGCGCTGACCGGATGCTGATCCGCGGGCGGGAGGCTCGGGGCGTCCGCCACCGGCGGGCACGTCACTCCCCCACCACCGAACGAGAGCAGCGCACCATGACACCGGTCGTCCCCGGCTTCGCCTACCACCGCGTCCCCGTCGCCGACGGCGTCGCCCTCAACGTCGCCGTCGGCGGCTCGGGCAGCCCCGTCGTACTCCTGCACGGCTTCCCGCAGACCCACCTCATGTGGCGCCACGTCGCCGCCGACCTGGCCGCCGACCACACCGTGATCTGCCCCGACCTGCGTGGTTACGGTGCCAGCGACAAACCGGCCCCCGCGGGACCCGCCACGTACGCCAAGCGCACCATGGCCGCGGACGTCGTCGCGCTGGCCCGCGCGCTCGGTCACGACCGCTTCGCGCTCGCCGGCCACGACCGCGGTGCGCTGGTCGCCTTCCGCGCCGGGCTCGACCATCCCGACGCGGTCAGCCGGCTGGCCGTACTCGACGTGCTGCCCACCCTGGACATGTGGGACGTCCTGCGCGGCGCCGACGCCGCCGTGGGCTTCCACCTGTACCTGATGGCCCAGCCCCCGGGCCTGCCCGAGCAGATGATCGCCGCCGCCCCGGACGCCTTCTTCGGGCACTTCCTCGACGCGTGGAACCGGTCCCCGGAGACCTTCCCGCCCGCCGTGCGCGCCGCCTACCTCGACGCCTGCCGCGCGGCCGTCCCCTCGATCGTGGCCGACTACCGCGCCTCGGCGACCGTCGACGCCGACCACGACCGGGCCGACCGGGCCGCGGGCCGGCGGCTCCGGATGCCGGTCGCGGTCCTCCAGCAGGACTGGGGCGCCGCCCTCGGCTACGACGCCCGCGCTCTCTGGCAGGCCTGGGCCCCCGACCTGACGCACACCACCGTCGGTTGCGGCCACTTCATGGCGGAGGAGGACCCGGGACTCGTCGCGACGGCCCTGCGGGCACTCGTCGCCTCCTGAGCCCCGGAAAACGGTCGAGGCCCGAGGCGGGAAGAACCTCGGAAGCGACTTACGTTACAGATATCAGTGGTAACGAATCTCGCGAACCGTGAGGAGCACCAGATGATCGTCACCTCCGCCCCCGGGCCCTGCTCGCCGCCGCGCACCGCGACCGCCGAGCACTGGTTCGACTTCATCTGCCCCTACTGCTACGTGGCCCAGGACCGCACCCGGATCCTCCGCGAGCACGGCATCCGCGTGGTCGGGCACGCGCTGCGGATCCACCCTTGGACGGGGCCCAGCGGCAGCCCTCCCGGCCGGCGCACGGACCCCGCGTACGCGCTCCTCGCCCACGAGGCCGAGGCGGCGGGCCTGCCGCTGCGCCGGACGGACCGCGGCACCCACTCGCGCCCCGCGCTGGAGGCCCACGAATGGCTCGCCGCGAGCGACCGCGAGGCCGCCGGCCGCTTCGCCGCCGCGGTGTTCGCGGCCAACTTCGCCGACGGCCTCGACATCGAGTCCCGGGAGCTGCTGGTCTCCCTCGCCGAGGAGGCCGGGGGCGACGCGAAGGGGCTGCGCGCGGCCTGGGGTTCCGCGGCGATGACCGACGCGCTGGCCGCGTCGGAGTTGCTCGCCTGGCGGTACGGCGTCCACGCCACACCCACCTGGGTCTCCCGACGTCACGGGATCGCCGGACTGCAGCCCCCGCAGCGGTTCCGCGACTGGGCCGCGGCGCTCGCCCGGTGAGGAGCGGCCGGCGAGTCGGCCTAGCCCAGCAGCGCCTGCATGTGGGCCGCGGCCTCACGGGCGGCCTCGTCGGGGGTACGGCCCTGCTCACGGGCGAACAGGTAGGCGGCGTACCAGTCCCACCAGTGGTGCTCCGGGGCGGTCGCCTCGTACGCGCCGTGGCGCTCCTCGGTCTCGTGCAGGAGCCCGGCCAGGGTCGGGACGTCCATGGCGGCACCTCCTCGGTCGTGCGGCCCGGAATCCCACGGTCCGCGAGGACGGTGGGATTCCGCAACCCGGGCGCCGTCAGCGCATCGAGCGGCTCCGGCTGCTCCCACACGGCGAGTGACCGCCCTCGGGGAGCGGGTTGCACCGGACGAGGTTCGGGCGACCTGCTCCGCCCGGCTCCCGGGGGCCCGGTAGAGCTCGTCGGGGAAGACGCCGACGGCGACGGGGACCCTGCTGGGCCGGCTCGACCAGCTGACCGGACCCCAGCGGGACGCGCCGCCCCTTCGCGCAGCCCGAAGTGGAGGCCGCGACGCGCGCGTGCCGGTACGAGGACCTGGGTTTCCTGGATGGACGCTGTTCGAGCTGATCGAGGCGGCCGCCCGCAGCGGCCGGCCGGAGGCCGCCGCCGGGGCGCTGGAACGCCTCGCCGAGCGCACCCGGGCCGGCGGCAGCGAGTGGGCCCTGGGCGTCGAGACCTGCGCACGCGCGCTGCTCGACGAGTCCGTCATCTCGACCACGACCAGCTCCCCACCCCGACGTCCGGACGCACACACTAGCCGCGGTCGATCAAGGACCGGCCATGTCCGGGGGCGCAGGCCGTTGACGACCAGGTCGGTGACGCGGCGGCCCCGGTCCCGGCCGCGGGTGTCGACGCCGACGCGCCAGAGGAAGCCCATCAACGGCAGCACGTCACCTTGGGTGACCACCTGGTAATCCGCGCCGTCCGGGTGTCAGTCGCGGTCCGTCAGGCGGCGCAGCAGACGACCTGCCTCGAGGACCTTGCGCACGTCCTCCGGCGGCAGGGTGCCCAGGCGCGCGGCGAGGGCCTCGGCCTCGCCGCGGGCCATCCGCACGAGTTCCCGCCGGCCCGGCGCGGTCATGACCACCCGTGTGGCACGGCCGTCGGCCGGGTCGGGTTCGCGGCGGACCAGCCCGGCCGCCTCCAGTTGCGTCACCGCGGCGGTGATCGTGGGCTGGGTGCAGGCGGCCCGCTCGGCGAGGACGCCGACGCGCGAGGGACCGTACTGGTTCAGCAGGGCGAGGACGATGAGCGGGGTCGGCTGGACCCTCGGCTCGGGGCGGGCGCGGCGCAGCAGCCGCACCAGGCGGTGCAGGGACACCACGAAGTCCAGGGCGTCTTCCTCACCGACCGCCGCCATCGTCGGCCCCCTCGCGTGGTCTCCGTCGGGTCAGGGGATCCCGATCGTGGGCGAGTACAGGTCCATCCACAGCGCCAGGTCGAGGGCGCGTTCCAGGCCGTGCCGGGCGGCGTGCGTGCTGACCGGGGTGTCGGTCCTGACCGCGTCCTCCAGCCAGGTCCGGCTGACCAGGTCGAACACCGGGTGCGTGGGCTTGGCCAGCAGGTCCTTGGCGTTCTCCTGGAGCGCGACGAAGTACTTGGGGTCCTGGGTGGAGGGGTACGGGCTCTTCACCCGGTCGTAGACCGAGCGGGGCAGCACGTCCGCGGTGGCCTCGCGCAGCAGGCTCTTCTCCCTGCCGTCGAAGGACTTCAGCGACCAGGGCGCGTTGTAGACGTACTGGACCAGGCGGTGGTCGCAGAACGGGACCCTGACCTCCAGGCCGTTGGCCATGCTCGCCCGGTCCTTGCGGTCGAGGAGGATGCGCACGAAGCGGGTGAGGTGGAGGTGGCTGATGACGCGCATCCGGTACTCGAAGTCGCTCTCGCCGTCGAGGCGTTCGACGCCGGCGACCGCGCGGCGGTAGCCGTCGTGGACGTAGCCCTCCAGGTCCAGGGACTTGGCCACCTGCTCGGTGAGGATGTTGCCGTCGTCGCCGAACTCCGTCGTGAACCGCACCAGCCAGGGGAAGGTGTCGGCCCTGCGGGCCTCCTCGTCGAAGAACTGGCGGTAGCCGCCGAAGACCTCGTCGGCCGACTCTCCGGAAAGGGCGACGGTCGAGTGCTGCCGGATGGCCTTGAACAGCAGGTAGAGGGAGGAGTCCATGTCGCCGAGCCCGGCCGGGATGTCACGGGCGCGGATCACCCTGGCCCGCACGTCCGGATCGGCGAGCTGGCCGGAGTCGAGGACGATGTCCTGGTGCTCGGTCCCGCAGAGATCGGCGACGTCGTGGACGAACGGGGTGTCGGGCGTCCCGCGCAGGCTGTCGGGGACGAAGTGCTCGGTCTGGCCGACGAAGTCGACCGCGAAGCTGCGCACCTTCTCGCCCTGGTCGGCGAGTTGCCGCGCCGCGATCGCCGTCATCGCCGAGGAGTCCAGGCCGCCGGAGAGCAGGGTGCAGCGCGGCACGTCGGAGACGAGCTGACGCCGCACGATGTCCTCGAGCAGCTCGCGCACGCGCGCGATCGAGGTCTCCTTGTCGTCGGTGTGCGGCTCGGTCCGCAGCGCCCAGTAGACGTGGGTGCGGATGCCGCCCCGTCCGACGGTGACGACGGTGCCGGGCTCGACCTCGCGCATGCCGTCCCAGATCGCGTGACCGGGTGTCTTGACGAAGGCGAAGAGCTCCCGCAGCCCGTCCAGGGTGACGTGGCGGGGGACGAGCGGGTTGGCCAGGATCGCCTTGGGCTCGGACCCGAACAGCACGCCGTCGTCGGTCGGGTAGTAGTAGAACGGCTTGATCCCCATCCTGTCGCGGATCATGACGAGCTTCTGCTCGCGGCTGTCCCAGATGGCGAAGGCGTACATGCCGTTGAGCCGTTCCGCCACGCCCTCCCCCCACTCCAGGTAGCCGCGCAGCACCACTTCGGTGTCGGAGGTGGTGGTGAAGCGGTGGCCGCGCACGGTCAGTTCCTTGCGCAGTTCGGTGAAGTTGTAGGCCTCACCCGAGTACACCATCGCCACCGCGCCGCCCTCGGGTGCCTCGGCGCTCATCGGCTGCCGGCCGCCCGGCAGGTCGATGATCGCGAGCCTGCGGTGTCCGAGCGCGGCGGGTCCGTCGACCCACGTGCCGCGGTCGTCAGGCCCACGGCAGGCCATCGTCTCGGTCATCGCGTCGACCGTTTCCTGCTCGTTCCCCAGGTCCCTGCGGAACGAGATCCATCCGGCGATTCCGCACATGCGTATGCCTCCGGGCTATCGCTGTGCCCGTCCGTCGTTCGCGACGTCACGGATCGGGTTGGCCCTGGCCGGCTCCGCGGCGCGGTTGTCACTCTCGGTGATATGTATCGGGCACCTATCTATCGAGTGTCCGTCGGCTCCGGTCGACCGTCAAACGCCCGCGCCGACGCCGTGCTCCACGAGGGGACCGACCGTCAGACCGGCGTCCCGGCATGCCGTGACCAGGGCGGGAAGCGCCGCGAGGGTGGCGCGCCAGGAACCCGGGGCGGAGGCGTGGTCGCTGTCGTGGAGCAGGACGGTGGCGCCCGCGCGCAGATCGGGCCGGAGGGTCGCCAGTACGGACTCCCCGGTGGCGCCGGTGCTCCAGTCGCGGCCCCAGGCGCTCCACAGGACCGGGGTCAGGCCGGTGCACGCGGCCGCCGCCCAGCGTCCTCCGGTGAGGATGCCGTACGGAGGGCGGTACCAGACCGGTGCGGCGCCGCAGGCGTCGTGGACCGCCCGGACGGCGCGGGCCAGGTCGGTCCGGTCGCGGGCGGGACCGGGCAGCCACGGGCGGTCGTGGGTCCAGCCGTGGACGGCGATCTCGTGGCCGCGCCGGACGGCCTCGCGCACGATCCGGGGGTGGCCGCCCACCCGCGCGCCCAGGACGAAGAAGGTGGCCCGGACCGAGAGTTCGTCGAGGGCGTCCAGGAAGCGCGGGGTGGAGACCGGATCGGGCCCGTCGTCGAAGGTGAGGGCCACGTGGTCGGGGCGTCCGAGGCCGGCCAGGGCGGGGAAGGCCCGGCGGCGCAGCCCGGGCAGCCAGGTGGCGGCCGGGACGATGTGGCCGGCCACCAGGACGCCCCCCGCCAGCGCCGCCCGCCGGACGTCGCCGCCGCGCCTCATCCCGGCCCCCCGTGGACGGTACGGTGACGGCCCTCCGGGGCGCCCGGACGCTTCCCGCGCGGCACGTCCCAGCCGCCGGCCACGGCGGGCGAGCGGGACAGGCCGACGGCTCCGGCGGCCATCAGGGCGACGCCCGCCGCCTCGGGCACCACGTGCGCCCCGAGCGCGATCCGTTCCCCGAAGAGCACCCAGCCCAGCGCCACGCTCACCACCGCGTCCCCGATGGTGAGCGCCGGCTGGGACGCCGCGAGGCTGCCGGCCCGCAGGGTGACCTGGAGGAGCAGCAGGCTGAGCAGGCCGACCGCGCCCACCGCGTACAGCTGCCAGGAGGCGAACACCCGCGGCAGGCCCTCGGGGATGCGACCCGTGACGTCCTTGATCAGCGCCGCCGTGCAGGCGAAGCAGGCGGCCGTGGCGCACCCCAGGACGCAGGCCCGCGCACCGCCGCTCAGCGCCCGCCCGACGAGCCACAGGACGAGCACCAGCAGCGCCAGCGGCACACCGGCGCGCGGCCAGGTGCCCGGCAGGGCCTGCGCCTGCCCGCCGGACGGCGTCGCGGCACCGAGGAACAGGGCCAGTCCCCCGGCCAGCGCCAGGAACCACAACCAGGTCCCGGGGTCGGGCCGGCGGGAGAACGCCAGGCTCCCCGCCATCAGGGTGAACAGCAGCTCGGTGGCCATGAGCGGCTGCACCACCGACAGTTGCCCCACCCCCAGGGCACTGGCCTGCAGGGCCCCTGAGACCACGAGCGCCGCCATCCCGGCCGCCCAGAAGGGGCGCCGGACCAGTCGCAGCAGGTGCCGCAGCCGCCCGCGCAGACCGTGCCCGGCGCCCTCTTCCTCCTGCTGCTGGAGGGCGGCGCGCCGCTGCAAAGCGGAGGCCGCGCCGTTGGCGAGGGCCGCCAGCAGTGCCAGCACGACGGTCAGGGCGGGCACCGCGTCATCCGTACTTGCCCGCGAGACGCCGGTAGACCCAGGGCAGGACGCCGCGCACGGCGACCGGGATCCGCAGCCAGCGGGGGACGTACACCTCGTCCCGTCCCTTGCGGACCGCGTCGGTCACCACCCGGGCGACCCGCTCGGCGGGCATCGGGCGGGGCCGGGAGCGGGTGTACGCCACGCCCCGCGTCGCGAAGAACGGGGTGTCGACGACGCCCGGGATGACATGGGTGATGCGCACCCCGCTGCCGGCCAGCTCGTAGCGGAGCGAGTCGGCGAAGGCGCCGAGCGCCGCCTTGGCCGCGGAGTACACGGCCTCGTCGCGGACACCGACGCTGCCTGCGAAGGAGCCGATCAGCACGATGTGGCCGCTGCGCCGGGCCAGCATGCCCGGGAGCACCCGGCGGACCAGCTCCATCGCCGCGACGACGTCCACCATGAAGATCCGCTCGATCACCCCCTGCGGCATCGAGGCGAAGGGACCGGCCCAGCCGATGCCCGCCCCGGCCACCAGCAGGTCGACCCGGCCGCCCGTCACGAGGGCGGCGTCGCGCACCAGCCGCCCGGTGCCCTGCGGGTCCTCCAGGTCCGCGGGGAGCGCGGTCCCGGAGGTCCGCTCCGCGACCGCCCGCAGACGCTGGTGGTCGCGGCCGCTGACCAGCAACCGCCATCCCTCGGCGGCGAGGCGGTCGGCGACCGCGGCCCCGATGCCCGAGGACGCCCCGGTCACCAGCGCGACCGGGGCCGGTCCGCCGGCCGGGTCCGCCGGGTCGCGCACGGGCTTGCCGCGTACCGCCTTGCCACCGGAGACCGCTTGGGGAGGGTGAGAGGTCATGGCATCGCTTTCTGTCCCTGCCGCTGCTTTCCGTCCCTGCCGCTGCAGCTGCCGCCCGGGATGGCCGGTGCGGCTCCCCCCGGGGCGCGTCCCCCCTCCGGTCTCAGTAAACCGCCCGATCGCCGGACCGGCTCTGTGGGCGACCCTCCCGGGAGGCAGGGGGCGGGGGTCGCCCCGTGATGCGGGCCATTCGTTTCAAGACGGGGCAAATCGGTTAGACCCGAGTAGTCCGCAACTGGTGTACGAGGTGATCACGTGCCGGATGTGCCCGCAGCAGCGCCGCCCGTCCCCTCCCGGCGGGACGTGGTGCCGCGGTGACGCACACCGGGCGGGCGGGCCGTGCGCCCCGGCGCTTCCTCGTGCTCAGCGCCGCCATGGGCGCCGGTCACGACGCCGTCGCCGACGAACTCGTCGCACGGCTCACCGCCCGCGGCGGGCAGGCCCGCAGGGCCGACGTGCTGGAACTCCTCCCCGCGCACGCCGGCGCGGCGCTGCGCGCCTTCTACCGCGCCACGGTCCTGCACCTCCCGGTGCTCTACGCGGGCATCTACGCGACGTTCCTGCGCCCCGGCGGGTCACGCCGCACGCCCGGCCCGGCCGGGCTGGCCGGACTCGCCGAGCGCGGGCTCGCCGAACTCGTCCGGCGCGAGCGGCCCGGGCTGGTCGTCCCGGTGTTCCACCTGGCGGCGCAGCTCACCGGCGGGATGCGGGCCCGCGGAACGCTCGCGGTGCCCAGCGCGGTGGTGGTCACGGACTTCGACGTGCACAGCCAGTGGCTCCACCCCGGCAACGACCTTTACTGCTGCCTCACCGAAAGCGCCGCCCGCCGGGTGCGGGAGGCCACCGGCCGCCCGGCCGCCGCCACCGGTCCCCTGGTCGCGTCCCGCTTCCTGGCGCCCGCCCCGGACGCCGGGCCCTGGCACCGGGTGTTCCGTTCCCGGGCGCCGGACCGGCCGGTCGTCCTGCTCTCCGCGGGTGCCTGGGGCGCCGGCACGCACCTGGCGGACACGGCCGCCCTGCTCGCGCGGGCCGGTTTCCTTCCGGTGGCGCTGTGCGGCGAGAACCGGCGGCTGCGGGCCCGGCTCTCCCGCGTCCCCGGGGCGCTCGCGCTGGGCTGGGAGCGGGACATGCCCGCGCTGATGAGCGCGGCGGACGCGCTGGTGGACAACGCCGCGGGGCAGACCGCGCTCGAAGCACTGGCCATGGGACTGCCCGTCGTCGGCTACCGCCCCATCCCGGGCCACGGCAAGGCCGGGGCGCACCAGATGGCGGCGCTCGGTCTGACCCGCTTCGCCACCGATCCCTGGACGCTGATCGACGTCCTGGACGGCCTCACCCGTCCGCGCCGCCCGCGCCGCACCCCCTCCCCGGCCGCCGCCGCGCTCTTCGCCCCGGACACCGCGGCGCACCTGATGGAGGCGTGCGAACCGGCCCCGGTCGCGGTCTGACCGCATGGACGCCGTCCTCCACGCCCTGTCCCTCACGGGCGCCATGACCTGGGACATCACCTGGGCGCTGATCCTCGGTTTCGCGTTGTCCGCGGTCGTCCAGGCCGTGGCCCGCAAGCAGGGCGTCGTCGGCCTGCTCGGCGACGACCGGCCCCGGACGCTGGTGATCGCCGCGGGCCTGGGCGCGGCGTCCTCGTCCTGCTCCTACGCCGCCGTCGCCCTCGCCCGCTCGCTCTTCCGCAAGGGGGCGAGCTTCACGGCGGCGATGGCCTTCGAGATCGCCTCCACCAACCTCGTGGTCGAACTCGGCGTCCTGCTGGCCCTGCTCATGGGCTGGCAGTTCACGGCGGCGGAGTTCGTCGGCGGGCCGGTCATGATCGTCGTCCTCGCGCTGCTCTTCCGGCGCCTGCTCCGGCCGGACCTGCTGCGGGAGGCCCGTGCCCAGGCCGACCGCGGGCTCGCCGGGTCCATGGAGGGGCACGCGGCGATGGACATGTCCGTGCGCCGCGAGGGCCCGTTCCTGCGGCGCCTGCTGTCCCCCGAGGGCTTCACCGCCACGTCGCACGTCTTCGTGATGGAGTGGGCGGCGATCCTGCGCGACCTCGTGCTCGGCCTGCTGATCGCCGGCGCCGTCGCCGCCTGGGTGCCGGACTCCTTCTGGCAGGCCTTCTTCTTCGAGGGGCATCCGCTCGCCGCGAAGCTGTGGGGCCCGCTGATCGGGCCGCTCGTCGCCATGGCCTCGTTCGTCTGCTCCGTCGGCAACGTGCCCCTCGCGGTGGTCCTGTGGACCGGCGGCATCAGTTTCGGCGGCGTGGTGTCGTTCATCTTCGCCGACCTGCTGATCCTGCCGATCCTCACCATCTACCGGAAGTACTACGGCCGCCGCACGGCCCTGCTGGTCCTGTGGACCTTCTACGTCGCCATGGCCGTCGCCGGCTACGTCGTCGAGGTGCTCTTCGGCGCGCTCGGTCTGATCCCCGACCGGTCGAGCGCCCACGTCCCCGGCGGCGGCGTCCACTGGGACTACACCACCTGGCTCAACATCGCCTTCCTCGCGCTGGCGGCCGTGCTGCTGGCCCGCTTCCTCGGTACGGGCGGCCGGCGGATGCTGCGGATGATGGGCGGCGCACCGGCGGGCGGGCACTGAGGCGTCCGCACGGGTCCCTGGACGACCCCGCCCGCCGTCCCGGAACGGCGACTTTCCGCCGAACCGTGTGGTCTCATGGGCGGCGTGAGCCGCGCCGCAGAAGAGACCAACCGCCGGATGCTCCGGGCACGGGACGCGATGGACCGTGCCTACGCGCAGCCGCTGGACGTGCCGGCGCTGGCCCGGATCGCCCATGTGTCGCAGGCGCACTTCACCCGCACCTTCCGGGCCACCTTCGGGGAGACGCCGCACCGCTACCTGCAGCGCCGCCGCGTGGAGCGGGCAATGTTCCTGCTGCGGGAGAGCGACCGCAGCGTGACGGACATCTGCTTCGAGGTCGGCTTCGGCAGCCCGGGGACCTTCAGCCGCACCTTCCGCGACATCGTGGGCACGTCGCCGCGGGCGTACCGCAAGCAGGCGACGGCCATGGACGTGCCGACGTGCTTCGCGAAGGCGTGGATGCGGCCGCGTGCCTGATCGCGGGCCGAGCAGGCCGAGCAGGGTGAGCAGTTTTGGATAAGTTTCCGCCCGGCCCGGCCAGTAGCGTGATGCACATGTTCAACGCCATCACGCACTCGCAGATCTACGTCCTGGACCAGGACGAGGCCCTCGACTTCTACGTCGGCAAGCTCGGCCTGGAGGTGAACGCGGACGTCGACCTGGGCTTCATGCGCTGGCTCACGGTGAACGTCCCCGGCCACCCGGAGCGCCAGATCCTGCTGGAGAAGCCGGGCCCGCCGGCGATGTCCGAGGAGACCGCGCAGCAGGTCCGCGAACTGGTCGCCAAGGGCGCCACGGGCGGCCACCTGATCTTCAGCACCGACGACTGCCGCAAGACCTACGAGAAGCTCCGGGACCTGGGCGTGGAGTTCACCGAGGAGCCGACCGAGCGCCCGTACGGGATCGACTGCGGCCTGCGCGACCCCTTCGGCAACAGCATCCGCTTCACCCAGCCGAAGGCCTGAACCGCGGCCGCCGGCAGGCGCTCGCGACCGGTCCCAACCGACTGCCCCTCCCGGACGTCTGTATCGCACGTCCTTCTGCCCGCAGGCCCGTGTCACCGGCACGCGGCCTGCGGGGCAGTGCGATCGACGTCCCGAGGAGCAGCATGCCGTCACGTCAGGTACCCCCTTCCGCGCACCTCCACCGGCCGCTTCTGGCGGCCGCCCTCGTCGCCGCGGCCGTGCTCGTCACGGCCCCGGAGGCGTCGGCAGCCGGCGCCGTCCAGCCGTCCACGACCGCCGTGGCCGTCCGTGACCAGGCGGTCACCCGGGCCGAGCGGCAGGCGGTCCTCGGCTACTGGACGCCGGAGCGGATCGCGGCGCTGACCGAGCCCTCGTCGGGCAACCCGCCCGAGGGCGGTCCCGACGGCGCCCCGTGGACGGGGCGGAGCGCCCTCGGCCGTACGGTGGGGCGGCTGTTCTTCACCGACCACGGCGAGGACTCCAGTTGCACCGCCACCGTCGTCGACAGCGCCAACGGCAGCACCGTGGTCACCGCGGGGCACTGCGTGAACAACACCGACCTCGTCGGTGAGGACAACCAGTGGACGCGGAACGTGCTGTTCGTGCCCGGCTACCGCGACGGACGGGCGCCCTACGGGAAGTTCACCGGCCGGCTGGGGGTCGTCGCCCCGACCTGGCTGGAGAACGACCAGCAGCACGGTGAGCTCTACGGCGCCTACGACCAGGCGTTCGTGGTCCTCAACACGGACGCGCGGGGCCGGACCGTCCGGACCGCGGTCGGCGCGGCGCAGAGGATCGGCTTCGACCGGCCCGGCGACCGCAGGGTCCACCAGTTCGGATACCCCCGCGCCGTCTCGGACCCGGAGCGTGAGGGCCTTCCCGAGTACACCGGCGAGCGGCTCGCCTACTGCACCGGACGGGCCCAGCAGGTCGTCGGCACCCCCGAATACCCCGCGGCGAAGGGGCTGTGGGGGACCGAGTGCATCATGGGCGGTGGCTCCAGCGGGGGCCCGCGGATAGCCGGTCTCGACCCGGAGTCCGGTCTGGGCACGGTCGTCGGCGACAACTCCGAGGGCAGCCGGCTCGACGCCGCGGGCAACACCTGCGACCCCTGGGATCCGGCCCCGGGCTGCACACGGCACCTGGTGGGCCCGCAGTTCACCTCCGCCGTCACCTGGCCGCTCTACCAACGCGCCCAGCACAGCGCCCGCTGAGCGACGCCCACCCCGGCGCCTCCCGGCCGCGGCCGGGAGGCGCCGTCCCGCCTGCCCCCTCAACGGCGGCCGGGGCCAGGTGTGTTGCTCCCGGAACCGGTGACGGCCGGGCCCTTAGCCCCGGGGCCGGGTGGGCGTAGTCTGTGCCAATCTCATTGCACGGGCCATCGAGAACGGGGGGCATGGTGCCGGGGTTCGTGTTCCTGCGTCTGCGCGCGCACCGTCTGCTGCTCGGCGCCGCCCTGCTCTCCGTGCTCCTGACCACCTGCGCGGTCGCCGCGCTCGCCGCGTTCAGCGCGGCCGTGGGGGACGCCGGTCTGCGGCGCGCGCTGCAGGAGCAGTCGGCGGCACGGACACTGGTCGGGATCACCGCCGACGTCGACGGCAAGGACCCGGGCGTGGCGGACGGGGCCGTGCGCGCCACGGTCGCCGGGGCCTACGACGGCCTGCCGGTGTCCGTCACCGGGGTCACCCGTTCCGGCCCGTACGGGCTGCCGATGGCGCTGCGGCCGCGCGGTGCCCCGCGCACCGGGGACCCGGACCTGACGGTGCTGTCGACGCTGGACCGGGCACGGGTGACCATGGCCGAGGGCACCTTCC
Organism: Streptomyces sp. NPDC006207; assembly: GCF_040613835.1. NCBI lineage: Bacteria > Bacillati > Actinomycetota > Actinomycetes > Kitasatosporales > Streptomycetaceae > Streptomyces > Streptomyces sp. NPDC006207. The sequence continues at coordinate 66,639 of NZ_JBEXSX010000052.1, forward strand.
CCGCGGCCCCGGCGGCCGGCGGACCGGTCCCGGTGGCGCTGCCCGAGGCGGCCGCGGAAGCGCTGAAGGTGCGCACCGGGCAGGTGCTCACCCTGACCGACCGGCTGCGCCACGGCACGCTGCGGGTCCGCGTGACGGGGACATACCGGCCGGTCGACCGATATGCCCTGTACTGGCGGCTCGACCCGCTGGGCGGGCGCGGAGTGCGGACGCTCTCCTTCACCACGTACGGGCCGATGGTCACCTCCCCCGGGGCCTTCGGCCCCGGCGGGGTCCCCGCCGTGGAGATGGCCTGGCAGGCGCAGGGGGACTTCGCCGCGATGACCACGGCCCGCGCCGACGGCGTCAGCGGGAGCGTCCATCGGACGGTGCAGCGGCTGGGCACCCTGCAGGCCGCGAACTCCGTCGTGGCGAGCAGCGAACTTCCGGACCTGCTGGCGGAGTTGCACAGAACGCTGTTGGTGAGCCGGTCGACCCTGCTGATCAGCGTTTTGCAGCTGATGCTGCTGGCCGCTCTCTCCCTGCTCCTCGTCGCCGGACTGCTCGCGGAGGAACGCTCGGCCGAGACCGCCCAGTTGCGTGCCCGCGGCGGCTCGCGCGCCCAGATGACCGGTTTCGCCACGGCCGAGGCCCTGCTGCTGACCGTGCCGGCCGTGGTGCTGGCCCCGCTGCTCTCCGGCCGGCTGGTGCGGCTGCTCGCCGGTCACGGGGCGCTGGCCCGGGCGGGGGTACGGCTGGAGCCCTCGCCGCTGACCGCCTGGTGGGTGGCCGCGCTCACCGCGCTCGCCTGCGGTCTCGCCGTCGTCGGGCCCGTACTGCGGCGCACGGGGACGTACACGCAGGAATACACGGCGCGGCGGCGCCGGCGGGCGTTGCCCGCCGGCGTGCAGGCGGGTGCGGACGCGGGCCTGGTGCTCGTGGCCGGCCTGGCGTTCTGGCAGTTGTCCCGCCGCGAGGCGGGCAGTGGGACGCTCAGCACGGACACCTCCGGACGGCTGGGTCTGGATCCGGTCCTGGTGGGGGCGCCCGCGCTGTGCCTGCTGGCGGGTGCGGTGCTGGCGCTGCGGCTGCTGCCGCTGGCGGCCCGGCTCGGCGAGCGCCGCGCGGCGAAGGCCCGCGGGCTGCCGGTGTCCCTGGTGGGCTGGCAGCTGGCACGCCGCCCGGGCCGCGGGGCGGGGCCCGCCCTGCTGCTGGTCTTCGCCGTGTCGATCAGCATGTTCGCGATCGGCGAGAACAGCACGTGGACCCGGTCGCAGGACGACCAGGCGGACTTCGCGGTCGGCGCCGACCTGCGCGTGTCCGGTTCCGCCACGCCCGCGTTCGGGCAGGGCGGCGTCTACGACGACGTACCCGGCATCGCTGCCGTCACCCCCGCGGGCCGCGCCACCGTGTCCCTGCCCCGCGACCGCGACGCGACCGTCCTGGCCGTGGACAGCACCTCTGCCGCCCGTGTCCTGCGACTGCGTGACGACCTGTCCGCCGAACCCCTCGCGGACCTCGTGCGACCCCTGCGGGCGGACGGCGGCCCCGCCGCCCGCAGCGCCGGATTCGTCCTGCCCGACGGCACGGACCGGCTCCGCCTGACCGTCCGCCTCCGGTCGCTGGGGGCCGGGGACCGCACCGTCGCCGGCACGGTGACCGACCAGCTGTTCGTGACGCTGACCGACCGGTACGGCGTCCCGTACACGCTCTCCCTCGGCGAGGTCCGGGCCGACGGCGAACGGCACGTGCTGGAAGCCGACTTCGCGGCCGTCACGGGCCGGGCGCGCGGCGCGGGCCCGGCCGGGCCGCTGCGTCTGACCGGGCTCCGGGCGGAGTACCTGGTGCCCCGGCGGAACGAGCGGCACAGCCTGACGGTCACCGACGTCCGCGCGGTGACGGCCGACGACGGCACACGCGAGGTGCCCTCCCCCACCACGACGGCCTGGTCCGCCCGCACGCAGATCGACAACCCCGACTTCCCCGAGGCCCCCGGCCTCGGCTACCGCCCCTCACGCACCGGCGAACCGCGCTCCGCCGCGGACACCCCGCTGACCGTCCGCTACGACACCGGCGAGGAACCCTTCCAGCAGGGCGTCCCCAACGGCGCCGACGGCGCCTCCCTCACCCTGCGGGCGGGGCCGCGGCCACCCACGGTGCTGCCCGCGGTCGTCACCGACGCCTTCCTGAGCGCCGTCGACGCCAGGCCCGGCAGCACCGTCCCGGTCGAACTGGAGGGCACACGGCTGTCCCTGCGCATCACGGGGTCGCTCCGCGCACTGCCCACCACCGGGCGGGACGGCTCCACGGGCACCGGCGGCGGCGCCGTCCTGCTGGACCTGGCGAGCCTGAACCGCGCCCTGGTCTTCCAGGACCAGCGCGGGCTGGAGCCCACCGAGTGGTGGCTCGCCGCCGGCCCGGCCGGAGGGCCCCGTGTGGCCTCGGCCCTGCGCGCCCGGGGGGACGCCGCCACGATCGTGGTCCGAGACGAGGCGCGGGCGGAGTTGCGGCGGGACCCGCTGGGCGCGGGTCCGTTGTCGGCCCTGCCGGCGGCGGTGGTGGCGGCCGCGGTGCTGGCGGCGGTGGGTTTCGCGGTCGCGGCGGCGGGAGCGGTACGGGAGCGCTCGCAGGAGTTCGCGCTGCTGCGGGCGCTGGGCACGCCTCGGAAGTCGCTGGCCCGGGTGATCGCGGCGGAGCAGGGGCTGCTGGTGCTGACGGCGGTCGGGGTCGGGGCGCTGCTGGGCGGGGCGCTGACCCGGTCGATCGTGCCCTTGATCGTGCTGACGGCACGCGCGGACAGCCCGGTGCCCGAGGTGCGGGTGGAGTTGCCCGCCGTGCCCTTGCTGGAACTGCTGGCCGCGGTGGCGGTGCTGCCGCTGCTGGCGGTGGCGGTGGCGGCGTTGCGTACGGCCGATCCGGTCCGCGCGCTGCGCCGGCAGGGAGGGGAGTGACGTGACCGACGTACGTACCGCGCGGCCGGCCTCGTGGACCGGTGCCCGCCTGCGCGCCGCCCCCGGTGGTGCGCTGGCGCTGGCCGCCCTGGTGCTGGTGACCGCGTTCCTCGCGGCGGCGCTGCCCCGCACCGTCGAGGCGTACGAGGACGCCGCACTGCGGGACACCCTCCGCCGGGCCTCCCTGACCGACCGCAGCGTCACCGCCACCTTGGACCTGTCGTTCTCCGGGGTGCGAGGCGGTGGCGGTTCGCCGTTCCAGGCGAGGGAACTCGCCAGGACCGAGGACATGTTCCGGAGTGTGGTGCGGCCGCCGCTGGCCCTGGACACCGCGCAGACGGTGTACGGGGTGCGCAACGCCGAGGCGGCGGCGGCGACCGATCCCGGCCTGCCCCGGCCGACCAGGGACCGCGATCCGCGGGCCACGCTCGTCTCCCAGCCGGGCCTCGCCGCCCGCTCCCGGCTCGTCGCCGGGCACATGCCGGCGTCCACCGCCGGGGAGCGTGAGGTGGAGGCGGTGGTCACCGCACGGACCGCGAAGGTGATGGGCCTGCGCGCGGGTTCCGCGGTCCACCTGCTGGACACGACCGGGGCCGGGCTGACCGTGCGGATCACCGGGATCGTCGAACCCCACTCGCCCGGCGAGGCCTTCTGGAACGCCGAGCAGGACCTGCTCGCCCCGACCCTGGTGAGCGTCCCCGGCCCGCCGGGTGAGGACCCGGAGCACTACTGGCACTTCACCGCGCTCATCGGTCAGGACGCCGGCGGCGTGGTGCTCGACCTGCCGGAGGGCGCCCGCCTGTACTGGCACCATCCCGCCGACGTCGGCGCGTTGAGCGCCCACGACGTGCCCGCGCTGCGCGACCGGCTGGCGTCGCTGTCGGGCGGACCGGACTCCACCCAGCTGCGCATACTGACCGGAAGCCAGGCGGTCACCGTGGGCCAGGACGGACTCGCCGCGCTGCTGGGGCCGTTCGTACGGGAGCGGGAGGCCGCCGCGCCACTGGTGCTGATCGCGACGGTGGGCGTGGGCGCCGTGGCAGGAATCGTGCTGCTGATGGCGGGCGGCCTGTCGGCGATCCGTCGCCGTACCGAACTGCGGCTGCTGCGGGCGCGCGGGAGCAGCCTGACGGGTCTGTGCGCCCGGCTGCTGACGGAGAGCGCCGTCGTGGTCGTCCCGTGCACGGCGGCCGGGGTGCTGCTCGCGCTGCTGCTGGTGCCGGCCGAACGCTCCGCCACCTCCCTGCTCGCCGGGGTGCTGGTGGCGGCGGTCGCCGTTCCGGCGCTGCCGTTGCGGGCGGTGGCGCTCGTCCGCCGGGTGGGCCCGGAGCGGCGCGACGACCTCGTGCAGGCCCGGCCCTCACGCCGCCGCGCGGTGGCGGAGCTGACCGTGGCGGTCGTCGTGACCGGTGCGGTCGTGGCGCTGCGGCGCAGGGGCACGGCGGACGGCGGAGCGGACCTGCTCACCGCCGCGGCACCGGTGCTGGTCGCGGTGATCGGGGCGCTGGTCCTGCTCAGGCTGTACCCGCTGCCGTTGCGGCTGCTGTCCCGGCCCGCGGCCCGGATGCGGGGCACGGTGCTGTACCTGGGGCTGGCCCGGGCCGGCCGCACGCCCTCCGCCACGGCGCTGCCGCTGGTGGCCGTGCTGGTGGCGCTGGCCGTGACGTCGTTCGGCGGCTCGGTCCTCACCGGCGTCGAGAGCGGCCGCGACCGCGCCGCCACGCGCGCGGTCGGCGGCGACGCCCGGATCGAGTCCCTCACCACGCTCCCGGACGGCCTGGACGCGCAGGTCCGGCGGGTGCACGGCGTGCTCGGCACCTCACCCGTGAGGATCGAGACGGGTCTGTCGACGGCGCCGGCCGGTACCCCCTACGACCTGGTCGTCGTCGATCCGGCACGCTACGCCGCCCTGGTGGCCAGCACGGGCGTCGGCGCCCCCTTCCCCGCCGCGACACTGGAGGGAGACGGCAGCGGACCGCTCCCCGCGATCGTCTCCCCCGCGCTGGCGCGGGAGTTCGGCAGGACGACCGTGTCCGTGCAGGCCTTCGCCGGGGCGACCCCGGTGCGCACGGCCGCGGTGCGCGACGTGACGCCCGCTGTCCTGGGCGGCGAGTTCGTCGTCGTCTCCGCGGCCGGCCTGGCCCGCACGCACCCCGAGACCGCCCGCTCCCCCGTCCAGGCCGCGACCGCGCTCTACGTGACGGGGCCACGACTGGACGGGCAGGCGCTGAACGCCGCGACGCGCGCCGCCTCGGCGGACCTGACGGTGGTCCTCCGCTCCGAGGAACGCGCGTCGTTCACCTCCTCGGCGCTCCAGACCGGCGCCCGGCGGGTCTACCTGGCGGCGGTGGCGGCGGGTGCGGGCTACAGCGCGCTGGCCCTGCTGCTCTCCCTGATGGTGCACACGCCGCAGCGCAAGGCGCTGCTGGCGCGGCTGCGGACGATGGGCATGACGGCTCGTCAGCGGCAGTGGCTGGCGGTGCTGGAGATGCTGCCGCAGGTCCTCCTGGGCGCCCTCGGCGGCGTCCTGGTCAGCCTGGCCACGGTCCCGTTGCTGCGTCAGGGGGTGGACCTGACCGCGCTCGCCTTCTCCGCGGCCGCGCCGGTGAGCGGCGTGTCCGGGACGGTGCTGCGCACGGACCCGCTGTCGCTGCTGCTGCCCGCGGCCGCGCTGGTGGTGCTGGCCTGCGCGGCGCTGGCGGGGCAGGCGTGGCTGACCGGGCGACGGGGAGAGGGAACGGAACTGCGGATGGGGGAACGGGAATGAGCCAGGACACACCGGGGACGGCGGCACGGAGCGGTGCGACGCTGGCGGAGCTGGAGCGCCGCGTCGCCGAGAGCCGGGAGCGGCCTGCCTACGGGCATGACGCGTTGATCGTCTGCGACCGGCTGGTGCGGATCTTCACCGCCCAGGGCGTGGAGGTCCAGGCCCTGCAGGGACTGGACCTGCTGGTGCAGCAGGGCGAACTGATGGCCCTGGTCGGCGCGTCGGGCAGCGGCAAGTCCACCCTGCTGAACATCCTGGCCGGGCTGGACACCCCCACCGCGGGCGCCGCCTCGGTGGCCGGCTTCGACCTGCTCGC
>NZ_JBEXSX010000053.1:0-70454 GCF_040613835.1 Streptomyces sp. NPDC006207
GCCGGCCTGCCCCGGTACAACGAGTACAAGAAGGCCGACGAGAACCACCTGCTGGAGACCACCGGCAAGAAGCTCCGCAAGCTCATGAGCTGGGTCGAAAACGGTGACTGACCCCTCCCGGCGGATCCCCGCGCCGTCCGACCGGCGCGGGGATCCGCGCTTCGCCACGCTCCTCCTCGACAGCTACCGCCGCCTGGTGGGCGTCCACCTGTGCCCGCCGGTGTGGGCATCGGACGCCGAGGCGGCCCAGTGGCTCTACGAGGAGGCGCCCTTCGGGCTGCTGGCGCACGACACGTCGGCCGACCCGCTGTTCGTCTACGCCAACCGCACCGCGCAGCGGTCCTTCGGCTACACCTGGGAGGAGTTCATCGGCCTCCCGTCGCGCCGGTCGGCCGCGCCGGACGCGCAGCAGGACCGGGACGCGCTGCTCGCATCGGTGGACGAACGCGGCTACGCCGACGGGTACCAGGGTCTGCGGCAGCACAAGGACGGCCGGATATTCCGGATCGAGGACGTCTGCATGTGGAACCTCGAGGACTCCGACGGAACCCACCACGGACAGGCCGCCGTGTTCCGTCCCCCGGTCGGACCCGGACCGTCCGCGGACTAGGTCACGTGTGACGGCGGCAACCGTGCCCATCGGGACGTCCCGATGGGCACAGTCCGCTCCGCCTGCGTACGTGCCCGGAGCGGCGAGGCCGTCGCCCTCCCGGGCGTCAGGACGGGCTGTACCGCAGGTGCCGCCGCTCGGCCAGCTCGTCCGCGCCGACCACGGTCAGCACGGGGGTGCCGGGAGGCGCGAACATGGTCACCACCAGCTGGGACTGTGCGTCCTGGAGGTTGTTGGCGCCCTGGTAGTGGATGACGTCGCCGCCGGGCTCGAACAGGGCGTCTCCGGCCTTGAGCACCCGGGGCGGCTGGCCTTCGAGCTCGAAGAGGATCTCGCCCTGGGTGACGTAGCCGAAGAGCGGCCCGGGGTGCCGGTGCGGCGGCGCGCCGGCGTCGCCGGGCTGCAGGGTGACCCGGATGGTCCTGGCCTCGGAGCCCTGCGGGATCCGCGGCTGCGCATCCGGCAGGGTCGCGATCACCTCGACGCCCGGGGGCAGGTGTGCGTGGTCTGCGCTCATGTGTTCCTCCAGCAACGTGGACTGTCCGCAGTGAGGACAAGACGGCGTCCCCGGCTGTGACAGGGGCCCGGCTTCGATCGGCGGCGAGCGCGGCCGCCAGGGAACGTGTGATGCGCAGACGGATGGTCGCCTACTCCCAGAGCCGGCCCTGTTCGGAGAACCGGGCCATGAACTCGGTGATGGACGAGGCCTGGTGGATGGCATCGGACCAGCCCTCGGCGGAGACGTCCACCGTGTACAGAGAGGGATGCTGCTGCCGGACGTCGTAGACCAGCAGTTCACGGCTGCCGTCACCGCCGATGATCACCGCGCCGGGAAGACGCGCGGCGAGCTCCGCTGCCTCATTGAGGCCGATCAGGTCACCGGCCGGGAAGAGCTGCAGGAAGTCGTCCGCCGGAGGAAAGAACCGGGACACAGCTCCCTGAACTGCAAGGAAGGTGCGGTAATCCTCGGGCAACGCAACCCCGAGCGCCCGCTCCACCTGCTCGATCTCGGCTGAGGACGTGTCCACCGTCTGCCGCCTTCCCCGCGGCTGCCTGGAGCGGCCGCAGTGCGTGTGAGCAGGCAGGCTATCGGGACGGACCGGCGCGACCCCCGAGCTGCTGGGACCAGCGGTCCTCCAGCCGGGCACCTCCGCCTCGACGCCCCCTCCAGGCGCGGACCTGGCGTCACAGGCTCCGAGAGCAGCGCGGCGAGTGCCGCGCCGACGTCCTCGGGCTCGCCCATGCGGCCGAGGGCGACCTGCGAGCTGATACGTGTTCGCACCCGCTCGTCGCGCATCGTGCCGCCACCGCCGACGTCGGTTGCCGTGGCCCCGGGTGCGATGGCGTTGACGCGGATACCGCGTTCCCCGGGTTCCTTCGCCTGGTAGAGGGTCAGGACTTCGACCGCACCCTTGAGCGCGCCGTAGGCCGCGTGGCCCGGCGCGGCGAAATCCGCAACGGAAGTGGCGCACCGGTGGCCCCATGACGCCTGCGCGATCACCGAAAGGCCGGTACGGGCCCTGGCGTTCCTAGGACTCTCAGGGCCAGGTACAGGGCGACCGGAAGCGTTGTTTATCGTTAAACTACCTTTACCGGCCATTCGGTACCGGAGAGCCGTGGTGTCGCCGGCCGAATGCACATGAACCGGCGCACCACGCAATGCACATGACGCACAGGGTTGCGCGGGTCGTGCTGTCGAAACGGCTCTCGCCGTCCCGCTTTCGGAATGGCGATGGCCTGGAGGGCGCCGTCGGTGGAGGCGACCTCAAAAGTATCGATCCGGTTGATCCCGGGCCGTTGCGCGTACCAGGGTGACGGCCCACCGAGAGTGGCCCCCGAAGTGGTTGCCACAGCGAGTGAGGTTTCAAGTGACGCAGACGAACGAGCCCATGGCGGATGTCCGAGACATGTACATGGCGCACACGATGCTGCGCCGGGAGTTCCGCCTCCTTCCCCGACTGGTGCGCGACGTGGCGCCGGGCGACGTGGAGCGCGCCGGAACGGTCGGTGCCCACGCCGAGCAGGTGTGCTTCCTGCTGCACCTGCACCACGAGGGCGAGGATCTGCTGCTCTGGCCGCGCCTGGTCGAACGCGGGGGCGACCGGGCGACGGCGATCGTGCCCACGATGGAGGAGCAGCACGCCGCCATCGAGGAGACCTACGAAGAGGTGACCGGGCTGCTGCCCCGGTGGCGCGCCACCGCCGAGCACGGCGGGCGCCTCGCGACCGCACTCGACCGACTGCTGTCCGCACTCCTGGAGCACCTGGCACTGGAGGAGAAGGAGGTACTCCCGCTCGCCGAGCAGTACGTGACCGCGGCCGAGTGGAGGCAACTCGGTGAGCACGGGATGGCCCGGACACCGCAGGAGGTCCTGCCGTTGTCCCTCGGGATGGCGATGTACGAGGCGGACCCCGAGGTCGTCGAGGCGCTCCTCGCGGAGCTGCCCGAGGCGCACCGCTCGGCGTTGACGGACGCCGCCGGGCGCGCGTACGCCGCCCACGCCGAGCGCGTGTACGGCACCGGCACCCCGCCCCGCATCGGCGACTGACACCCTTTGCCCGGGCGGCCCACGGCGGCTCCGCTTCGAGTGCCCGCTCCGGGCCCCGACGGCGGGACCGCCGTCGGCGTGTTCGTGGACGGTCCCGGTCCGATTCCGATGGTGCCTAGACCTCGGGAAGGGAAGGATCGGGCGTCCACGGGGATGGTGCGGTGATGGACCACCGTTCGTGGTCGCGCCAGGCCCCGTTGATGTAGAGGTAGTCGGGGGACAGACCCTCGTAGCGAAAGCCCAGGCGCTGGACCAGGGCCAAGGACGCCTTGTTCGCCGGCTGGATACTGGCCTCCAGCCGGTGGAGGCGCAGGTCTTCGAAGGCGTGCTGCATGGCTGCGGCGACCCCTTCGGTCATGTAACCCCGCCCCGCAGACGGGGCGAAAGCCGCGTAACCGAGGGACGCGCCCTGGTAGCGGCCCCGGATGATCGAGTTGATGTTGACCGTGCCGGCGGCCGCACCGGTGTCCGGAACGCGGACCAGAAAGCCCAGGTTGGTGCCGTCGTCGAAGCGGTGCATCCAGTCCTGGAACGCCTCGGCGGTCGCGGGCAGTTGCATCCACGGCCCGTAGAGCTCGGTGCTGGCCCTCACGAGCGAGCAGAACTCATCCTGGTCGGCGAGGGTGAGCGGGCGCAGTTCGACTCGCGACGGCATGTGGGGCATGTGGGGCATGCGGCCATGCTAGGCCTCTGCCGAAGAGAAGGTCACGAGAGTGATCATTTTCCGACGCACCCCCCGGTCCCCCGGGTACGTTGTCGGGTCGGACGGCCCAGGACTCGCGAACCCAAGCGGCGCCCCCCAGGGGTACCTCCGCCGTTTCCGGGACATGTCGGAGAAAGCCCCGTGTCGCCGTTGGGACATGGCCCAGTTGTGCCAGGCGGGATCGGTGACAGGCCCGGTTGGTGCGACGCATGATTCCGAAGGTCCGGTGAACCGCAGTTGTACAGGGGGTTTGCTCCCGGCACGGGAGTGCCCGGCGGCGGCGATCCCCGGCCCGAACCTGCAGCGCCGTCGAACACGGCCGGGTTCACCACGACGCGTCATGACGCCCACTCTCAGGCGCCCTGCCCGGATGCCGGGTTGACAGAAAGGCTGTAGACACCAATGAGACGCATCCGCCTCTGGGCGGTGATAGCGATGTCGGCGACGGTGGCGACGGGTGCGATCACGCCCGTTGCAGCCCAGTCCCCGTCGGAGACCGGTGCAGGTACGCCGGCGACCCACGACCGCGCGACCACCGTCCGCCTGATCACCGGCGACCGGGTCACCGTCAGCGACGCGCCGAACGGCAAGAAGACGGCGTCGGTGCAGCGCGCGCCGGGCCGGGAGGACGTCTTCTTCCAGATGACCGAGAAGGGCGGCGCCCTGACGGTGCTGCCCTCCGACGCGGCCGTGCTGGTCCGCACGGGGCAGCTGGACGAGGGGCTGTTCGACGTCGCGGGCCTGGTGGCCCAGGGGTACGACGAGGCGCACACCGACGCCCTGCCCCTGATCGTGTCCGCGCCCAAGGGCTCGGCGCGTGCCGCCGCCAAGCGGGCGGACGCCCTCGCGAAGTTCCAGGACGACTCGGCCGAGCCGCGGCGACTGCCGAGCATCGACGCCCAGGCGCTGCGCGTGGCCGACAAGGACCTCGCCGCGTTCTGGAAGCAACTCGCGCCCTCGGCGGGTGCGTCCGTGGCCAGCGCTGCGGCCGAGACCCCGAAGGTCTGGCTGGACCACAAGGTGCGTCCCACGCTGGACCGCAGCACCGCGCAGATCAACGCGCCCGCCGCATGGGCGGCCGGCTTCCACGGCGAGGGCGTCAAGGTCGCGGTCCTCGACACCGGCGCCGACCAGACGCACCCGGACCTCGCGGGCCGCGTCAGCGAGGCGAAGGACTTCAGCGACAGCGGCTCGACCCAGGACCACTTCGGCCACGGTACGCACGTCGCCGCCACCGCCGCCGGCAGCGGGGCCGCCTCCGCGGGCCTGCGCAAGGGCGTCGCGCCCAGCGCCGACCTGCTGATCGGCAAGGTGCTCGGGGACGACGGCTCCGGCAGCGAGTCCCAGGTCATCGCGGGCATGGAGTGGGCCGCGGCGCAGGGCGCCAGGGTCGTCAACATGAGCCTCGGCGCAGACATGCAGACCGACGGCACCGACCCCATGAGCCAGGCGGTGAACGAGATCTCCCGCAGCAGCGGCGCGCTCTTCGTCGTCGCCGCGGGCAACACCGGCGAGCTCGGTGAGATGACGGTGGGCTCGCCCGGCGCGGCCGACGCCGCCCTCACCGTCGGCGCGGTCGACCGCGACGACTCGCTGGCCTCCTTCTCCAGCCGTGGCCCGCGCTTCGGCGACAAGGCGGCCAAGCCGGACATCACCGCTCCGGGCGTCGGGATCGTCGCCGCCCGCGCCGCCGGCACGACCATGGGCGAACCGGTCGACGACCAGTACATCGCGGCAAGCGGTACATCCATGGCCACGCCCCATGTGGCCGGTGCGGCGGCCCTGATCGCCGGGCAGCACCCCGACTGGACGGGTGAGCAGCTCAAGGACGCGCTGATCAGCACGTCCCACACGGTGTCCGGCCAGGTGCCGACCGAGCAGGGCGGCGGACGCGTCGACGTCAAGGCGGCGTTCACGTCCCCCGTCACCGCCACCGGCACGATCATCCTGGGCCCGTTCGACCGGGACGCATCGCCGGTGCAGCGGGCCGGGGTGATCCGCTACACCAACAACTCCGGCGACGAGATCTCGCTGAGCCTGCGTGCGGCGCTGAAGGCCAAGGGCGGCAAGGAACTCCCCGCTCAGGCGCTGACGCTGGGTCCTGACACCGTCCGCGTCGCCCCCGGCGCGACCGTCGAGGTGCCGGTCGGCGTCGACCCGGCGAAGGCGGGCCGCGGCAGCTACTACGGCTACGTCACCGCCACGTCCACCGGCGGCGTGTCGGTGCACACCACGCTCAGCCTGTGGGTGCGCGCTCCGATGCACAAGCTGACCATCGACTCCCTCGGGCTGGAGGGGGAGCCCACGGCATGGGCCCTGCTGGACGTCTTCGGAGGGGACACGGAGGTCCAGTTCACCGACTCGGGGGTCGCCCAGGTCGAGGAGGGCACCTACCTGATCGGCGGCACGCTGGCGGAGGACGGCGGCGACGGCGTCCGGGTGATCCAGGTGATCGATCCCGAGGTGAAGGTCACCAAGGACACCACCGTCACCCTGGACGCGCGCAAGGCCAAGCCGGTGCAGGTGCGCACGCCCAAGCCCGCCGAGCGCCGCAACAACCTGACGTACCAGATGTACCGGAAGATCGACGGCGTCGAGCAGACCATGGGCATCTACTACGAGGACGGCGGCGGGGACGTCGACCTGTGGGTGAACCCCACGTCCAAGGTCACCGAGGGCGAGTTCGAGTTCAACTCCCGCTGGGAGATGACGGCTCCCGACCTCATCACCGAGGTCCGCGGGGCGGACTTCGACCTGGAGTCGTTCTACGCCAAGCAGTCCACGCCGTTCGACCCCGACGGTGAGCGGCTCGTCGCCGTGGACGCCGGGACGAGGGACAAGCCGGACCTGCGGCCCGCCACCGTGCGGGGCAAGCTCGCGGTGATCCGCGACGACTACGCGATGGACGGGTACGACCTGGCGGAGACGGCCGCGAAGGCGGGTGCGAAGGGCGTCGTGATCGTCCTGCCCCAGGGGTTCCTCGCCTACACCAGCTGGAAGCCGATGGACACGCGCTCCGTCGTGCCCGTCATCCGGATGACCGGGGACGACGGCGCCAAGCTGCTGCAGTACATGAAGAAGCACAAGGCCGTCGTCGACGTCTCCGGGACGGTCGAGAGCCCGTACCTGTACGACATCGCGGCGAACTGGCAGCAGCAGATCCCGCAGAACGTGACGTACACCGTCACGGACCGCAACACCGCGCAGGTGAAGGCCTCCTACGCGGACAACGGCACACTGCACTGGACGAGCGAGCAGCGGTTCAGCTGGCGACCCTACGCGCAGGTCGCCTGGGAGACCTCGCGCTGGGCGCCGACGGGCAAGACCCGCACGGAGTACGTCACCTCCGGGGACACGCAGTTCATGCACTACGTGGACTTCATGGCCGGCCCCGACCTGTTCTACAGCGGTGCGCTGCAGTCCGGTCTGCGGGACACCCCCCGCACCTTCAAGACCGGTGAGAAGGCCTCGGAGGAGTGGTACGAGGCCGTGGTGCGGCCGTCGATCCCGCGCGGCTGGAGCCGTCCGGCCGTCCGCACCGGTGACCTGTTCAGCGTGGCGATCCCGGAGTACACCGACGCGGCGGGTCACTGGGCCCGCAAGCAGGAACCCGCCGCCGGCGGCGGCATCGGGAGGGTCGGTAGCGCGCCCGGAACGCTGGACGACCCGACCTACCCCCAGGGGGACAGCGTGACGGCCGTCCTCTACCGCGATGGCAAGAAGGTGGGCGAGTCCGCGGGCGCCTGGGGGAACTTCGCCGTCCCCGCGGGCCGGGCCGGCTACCGTCTGGAGCTGACGACCGGACGTGACACCGAGTACTGGCGGACCGGTACGAGGACCTTCACGTCCTGGGGCTTCCGCTCGGACACCGCGGCCGAGGAGACCCTGCTGCCCCTCCTCCAGGTCGACTACGGTGTCCCGGCCGACGTGCGGAACACCGTCGACGGCGGGAAGCGGCACGAACTCGCCCTGACCGTCCGGAACCAGGACGGGCTGGCCGCCCCCACCGGGGTCAAGCTCAAGGTCGAGGCGTCCTTCGACGAGGGCAAGAGCTGGAACGGACGGGTCCGTGTCGAGGACCGCGGCCACAACCGGTTCACCGCGACCATCGAGCGCCCGGGCGACCAGCGGAAGGGTGCGTACGTGACCCTGCGGGTCACGGCCTCCGACAAGGCGGGCAACACGGTGCAGCAGACCGTGGAACGGGCCTACCTGCTCGGTAAGTGAGCAAGCGCCTCCGCGGCAACCCCGCGGAGGCGCGGGCCGAGCCATCACGGCGGGTGCCGGGGGTACGACCCCCGGCACCCGCCGTTCGCCGTGGGGCGTGGGCGGTGGGGCGGCTCAGTCCAAGCGGGATGCCAGCCCCTCGAACCAGTCGGCCAGCGCGGCGGGCGTGTCGCCGTCGAGACGGTCCATGTCAAGATCCCGCCGGACGTCCCGGCCGTGGCCCTCGTCGCGCTCGGCTGTGCCATGCCCACGGTGCCGCACGCCCCGGACCGGCTGGGCGGCATCCGGTACGGGCAGAACGTCATCGTCCAGGGCTCGGGGCCGGTCGGCCTCGCCGCCACGACCACGATCGACGTGACGAAGACCGACGAGCACGAGCGGGCCGCCGCCGTCCTGGAGATCACGGACGGGCGCGGCGCCAACATCCGCGTCATCGGCGTCTTGCCGACCCCGCGGCACGTGTACGACACGATCCGGATCACCCGGATGTGCCATCAGCGGTTCCCGCTCGCCGTGATCGTCACCCACCGCTTCCCGCTGGAGCAGGCGCAGGACGCGTTGGGGAACGCCGTTGCGTACCCTTGCGGCATGCGCATGCGCCCCACCCTGAGCTGGACCCTTCCCGAGGACCTACCACCGGGCACCACGGATCTGGAGCCGGTCGCCGATGCGCTGAGGGCCGGCGGGGTGCTGGTGCTCAGCGGGGCGGGCATCTCCACGGAGTCGGGCATCCCCGACTACCGCGGCGAGGGCGGGAGCCTGAGCCGGCACACCCCGATGACCTACCAGGACTTCACCGGCAGCGCACAGGCCCGGCGCCGGTACTGGGCGCGCAGCCACCTGGGCTGGCGGACCTTCGGCCGCGCCCGCCCCAACGCCGGGCACCGTGTGGTGGCCGCGTTCGGGCGGCACGGCCTGCTCTCGGGTGCGATCACCCAGAACGTCGACGGCCTGCACCAGGCCGCCGGCAGCGACGACGTGGTGGAGCTCCACGGAAGCCTGGCCCGGGTCGTCTGCCTTTCCTGCGGCGCCCTCAGCCCGCGCGGCGAACTCGCCCGGCGGCTGGAGGAGGCCAACTCCGGCTTCGAGCCGGTGGCCGCGGGGATCAATCCGGACGGTGACGCCGACCTCACCGACGACCAGGTCGGGGACTTCCGTGTGGTGCCCTGTACGGTCTGCGGCGGCGTCCTCAAGCCGGACGTGGTGTTCTTCGGCGAGGCCGTTCCGCCGGGACGGGTCGAGCGGTGCCGCGAGCTGGTCCGTGAGGCGTCCTCGCTGCTGGTGCTGGGATCGTCGCTGACGGTGATGTCCGGGCTGCGGTTCGTCCGGCAGGCGGCCCAGGCCGGGAAGCCGGTGCTCATCGTCAACCGGGACCCGACCCGCGGCGACCAGTACGCCCTCGCCCGCGTCGAGCTCCCGCTGGGAACGGCCCTCACCTCCGTGGCCGGCCGGCTGGACCTCCCCGTCGACGGTCAGGCGGCGGCTCCGGCGGGTTGCTGACGTTCCGTTGACGACCTGCCGGTGATCCCGCCGGGCGACCGCGCCCGTCCGGCCCGCCCACCACAGGACCAATCGTCAGGGTGCCGCCACGAACCGGCTCAGCCGATACGTGGTCGGCTGGGCTCATCAACGCCCTCGCGGACGAGGCACGTTCGCAGGCGCACGAGAACACCGCCCACGGAAATCCGTTCTTCGGCGCGGCGGCCGCCCACGAGGGCGGCCCGAGGAGGTGTTCGGTTATCTGACGGCGACCGACAAGACGCTGCCGCCCACCTGAAACAGGCGGGCGGCGCGCACGTGAGCCGTGCCGTCGGCGGGCCGGCCTACCTACCGCGCGGGCGCGCGGGCGTCATTCGAAGACGATGACCTGGCGGCCGATGACGTCGCCGTGGCCGAGGGCCTCGAGGTTGTCATTGATGTCCTCGAGCCTGACTTTGGTGACGTTGTGCTTGACGAGGCCGGCTTCGGCCAGGGAGAGCACCTCGACCAGGTCCAGATGGTTGCCCCAGAAGGAGCCCATGTAGGTCAGTTCCGTCCCCACGAAGGGGAACTGCTTGTGCTCGACGTGGTGGCTCATGAGGCCGACGGCCGCCAGTACCCCTTCGGGGCCCAGCAGGTCGAACCCCATGGAGATGGACGCGTTGCTGCCGACGCAGTCCAGGATGGCATCGATCGTCCTGCGGCCGGTGAGCTGTTCCAGCTCGTCCTGGATGGTCTCGGTGGACTTGTCGCGGACGTTGATCCCGTAGTCGGCGCCGTTCTCCTTCGCCACGTCCAGCTTGCCGTCCTTGCGGGCGAGGGCCACCACGGTCGCTCCGCCGCCGAGCAGCTTCGCGTACTGGACTGCGTAGCTGCCCAGGCCCCCGATGCCCGTGACGGCGACGGTACGGCCGGGGCCGAGCTTGCCGGTGTCCCGGAGCTTGCGCATCCCGCGGTACGGGGTCATGCCCGCGTCGGTCATCGGGGCGAGGACCTCGGGCGTCTTCGCCGCGTTCTCCGAGACGGGGATCGCGTGTCGGCATTCCACGGCCATGTACTCGGCGAAGCCTCCGGGAGGTCCGAAGCCCACCCACCTGCCGTTGCCGCTGCACAGCTGTTCGTTGCCCTCCCGGCACTGGCGGCAAGTGCCGTCGCCCCAGCTGGGGTTGACCACGACCATGTCGCCCTCGGAGTAGCCCACCGATTTCGGTACGGCGCTGCCCATCCCCGCCACCCGGCCGGTGACCTCGTGGCCGGGGATGTAGGGGAGGTCCACGGGGAACGGTCCCTCGAAGTAGCCGTTGAGGAGCTGGTAGTCGCTGCGGCACATGCCGGTCGCGGCGACCTTCAGCAGGATCTCGTCCGGTGCCGGGTCGGGCATGGGGACGTCTTCGATGCGCAGGGGCTCCTTGTACCCGTGCATCCGAGCTGCTTGCATCTGCATGGGGGTGCCTCGCTTTCGCCGGCGGGCAGCACTACGTGCCGGTGCAGCGTGACGATCTCGCAATGCTGCGCCGGTCGAGGTGGCCGCCGCTCCGCTTCGGATACCTCCAGGGTCCTGCGCCAGCCGACGCCGCGCATCCGGAGCCGAGGGCGGGGGAGTGCGATCCGTCGCCGTCCGGTCGCTGACCGCAACTCGGTTGAATGTGCGTGCCACTTCACGCCCTCCGGGCGGGAGCGGCGGCACCGCGGTACCGCACGTTCGCGCGGTGGCCCGCTGCCCGGCCGGGACCTACGGTTGGTGGATGGGAGTGCCACGCCGGATGCGTGGTCGCACGGCGGCACCGGCGCGCTGGAGCGGGCCTGTGCCGCTGTGCGTCGCCGGCGCCGGCGGGACGTTCGACGTCCGCCGAGCAGGCGCGCGGTCGCCCGGCCACCCACCGAGGCCTACGGTTGACCGGTGGGAGTGCGGCGCTGGACGGAGTGGCTGCGGGCCCGGGATCCCGGGTTGGCCGCGGTACGCCGTGCCGCACGCGTCACGGTGGTCGCGTGCGCGGGGTTCTATGCCGCGCGGTACGGGCTGGGCGACCGGACGGTCGCGATCTACGCCCTCTTCGGTGCCGTCGCGGCGGGTGGGTTGTCGTCCGTGCCGGGGACGCCGCGTCAGCGGGCGGTGACGCTGCTGGCGGTGCTGCCGCTCGCGATGGCGCTGGTGACGCTCGGTACATGGCTGGCGGCGTACGGGTGGGCGGCGGCGCTGGGGATGCTCGTGGTGGGGTTCCTCGTGACGTACAGCGGGGTCGGCGGGCCGAAGTTCGTCGGGCTGGCCAACGGGCTGCAGCTGTTCTACATCCTGCCGTGCTTCCCGCCGTACGCGCCTTCGACGTTGGGGTTGCGGCTCACGGGCCTGGTCGCCGGGATGGCCTTGATGGCGGCCGCCGAGCTGTGGCTGTGGCCGGCGGCGCGTCCGGGCCGCTACCACGACCGGCTGGCGCGGGCGGGGCAGGTGGCCGCCGGTGCCCTGTACGGCTTGGCGGCGGATCCGCCGCGGCGCTCCGACCCGGCGCTGCTGCTGGAGGTGTCGCAGGCGCTGCGCATGAGTCACGTACCCGCCGACGAGCGTCCGGTGTCGGCGTCGGCGCGGGACCGGGCGCTGTCCGAGGGCGCCGGGCACATGCGGCATCTGCTGGCGCAGGCACGGCAGCTGGAGGAGTCGGCGGCCGAGGGGGCGGCACTGAGCGAACCCGTCGCGAAGGGGCTGCTGCTGGCGTCCGCCGCCACGTGCGAGGACGTGGCGCGGGCCCTGACGGGGAAGGCACCGCCGCCGATGCCGGCCCTGTGCGGCGACGCGGTGCGGGCGTTCGAGTCGCACCGCGGCCAACCGCGCGAGGCGGGCACGGACTCGGCGACGATGGTGCGGAACGGCGCGATCGCCCTCGACATCAGGCACACGGCGGACCTGGTGGTGGCGGCGACCCGGATCGCGTTGGGCGCCCCGGTGCCCGCCGGGACCGCGTCGCCGGAGGTACGGGGCGCGTTCTGGTACGCGGGCCGGTCGACGGCGGAGTTGTACTACCGGCGGGTGCTGGCCCACCTCACCCCGCGGTCGGTGTGCTTCCAGAACGCGGTGCGCATCGCGGTGGCCCTTGCGGCGGCGCGCTTGGTCGTGGGCCAGCTGGGCCTGGCGCACGGCTTCTGGGCGCTGCTGACGACCCTGACCGTGATGCGGACGAGTGCCGCCGACACCCGTACCGCTCTGCGGCCCGCGCTGCGCGGGACACTCGCGGGGGCGGTCGTCGCGGCACTGATCCTGCACTTCGCCGCGGACGCGCCGGCCGTGTACACGGTGATGCTGCCGCCCTGCATGCTGCTGGCGTTCGCGTCGGGCACGGTGCTGGGTCCGGGATGGGGGCAGGCGTTCTTCACCCTCACCGTGGCGGCGGCCTTCGCGCAGGTGGCCCCCAGCGGGCCCGAGCTGGCGGCAGCCCGGGTGCTGGACGTGCTGGCCGGGGCGCTGATCGGTGCGGTCGTCGGACTGCTCGCGTGGCCTCACGGCGGCACCGGGGAGCTGCGGAGGGCCTGCGCGCGCGTGCTGGACGAGGGCACCCGCGCGGTCACGGACGTGACCGGCACCATCACCGAGGGCGTGCGGGTCACCGACGCCCTGCCCAGGGCGAGGCTCGCGCAGCGGATCGCGGAGGCGAGCTACGCCGAGTACGCCACCGAACGACACCCCCCGCGGCGCGCGGGGGCGTCCTCCGACACCGACTTCCAGGTGATCATGCTGGTGGGCAACCGGGTCATCACGATGGGGCAGGTCCTGCTGGACAACTGCCCGCCGGGCGCGCTGTCCGCCTGGCCGCGGAGTGCCACGCACCTACGCGACGCCGCCCACAGGCTCCGGCTGTCCACGCTGCCGTTCAGCCACGCACTGCGCTCGGGCGAGGAGCAGGCCGCCCCCGCGGACGGCACCACCGACGACGCCCCGGCCGACACCACCGTGATCCACGACGTCTGCCTCGCGTCGCCCGGCCGGGCCCCCGACCCGCTGCTGTACTACGCCGTGGACGCCGCCATCTGGCTGGCCAGTCTGCGGCGCGCGATCGGCGCTGCCCGCTCGCCGCGCACGGCGGCCGGTACGACGACCTCCCCGTGGCGCTGACGTCCCCGCGACGCCGGATGCCTCGAGGGCCGGCCTGAATTGCCGGTCGGATTGGCCGGTCCTAGCGTGGAAGCATGGCCATCGCAACGATCAGCCCCGTGACCGGCGAGGTCCTCGAGCGGTTCGACGAACTCACCCCCGGGGAACTCGAGGACAAACTGGCCCGGGCGGCCGCCGCGGCCGCGTCGTACCGCCTGACGACACCGGAGCAGCGAGCGGGATGGGTCGAACAGGCCGCCGACCACCTGGAGAAGGAGGCCGACGCCGTCGCCCGGCTGCTCACCACGGAGATGGGCAAGACGCTCCGGTCCGCCCGGGAGGAAGTGGTCAAGTGCGTGCGCGGGCTGCGCTTCTACGCCGCCGAGGCACCCGCGTTCCTGCGGGACCGGACCGGTGACGGCCCGAGCGTCGGCGCGCGGCAGACGTACGTCACCTACCAGCCGCTCGGTGTGGTCCTGGCGGTGATGCCGTGGAACTTCCCGCTGTGGCAGGCGATGCGGTTCGCCGCGCCCGCGTTGATGGCGGGCAACGTGGGCCTGCTCAAGCACGCCTCCAACGTGCCCCGGACCGCTCTCTACATGGAGCGGCTGTTCCGTGACGCGGGCTTCCCGGACGACGTGTTCCAGACCCTGCTGATCTCCTCCGGACGGGTCGAGCAGGTGCTGCGGGACGAGCGCCTGGCGGCCGCGACGCTCACCGGCAGCGAAACCGCGGGACGGTCGGTGGCCGCCATCGCCGGGGACGAGATCAAGAAGGTGGTCCTCGAACTCGGCGGTTCCGACCCCTTCATCGTGATGCCGTCCACGGACCTGGAGCGGGCCACCGACGCCGCGGTCAGGGCACGGTGCCTCAACAACGGGCAGTCGTGCATCAACGGCAAGCGGTTCTTCGTCCACGCGGACATCGCCGAGGCCTTCATCGGGATGTTCGTCGCGAAGATGGGCGCGCTGGTCGTGGGGGACCCGATGGACGACGGGACCGACGTCGGCCCGCTGGCCACCGAGTCCGGCCGCCGTGACGTGGAGGCCTACGTGGACGATGCCGTGAGTAAGGGGGCGACGGTGCTGGTGGGCGGGGAACGACCGGCCCGGCCCGGCTGGTTCTACCCTCCCACGGTGCTCACCGACATTACTCCCGACATGAAGATGTTCCACGAGGAGGTCTTCGGCCCGGTGGCGCAGGTGTGGAGGGTGTCCTCGCTGGAGGAGGCACTCCGGATCGCCAACGGCCACCCGTACGGGCTGGGTTCCAACCTGTGGAGCGAGGACGAGGCGGACCGGGCGCTGTTCGTACGTGACG
The DNA here is from genome assembly GCF_040613835.1 of Streptomyces sp. NPDC006207. Lineage (NCBI taxonomy): Bacteria > Bacillati > Actinomycetota > Actinomycetes > Kitasatosporales > Streptomycetaceae > Streptomyces > Streptomyces sp. NPDC006207. The sequence goes on from NZ_JBEXSX010000053.1 coordinate 14,970, forward strand.
TGCAGTCGGGCATGGCCTTCATCAACGGCAACACGACCAGCTACCCGGAGATCCCCTTCGGCGGAGTGAAGCGCAGCGGGTACGGACGCGAACTGTCGGACCTGGGCATGCGCGAGTTCATGAACGCCAAGACCGTCTGGATCGGCGGCGGTGCCGCCGGCACGTCGTAGCAGAAAGCGAGGGACCGTCATGATCAAGCCCTATGCCCCCTACGACTTCATGCCGCCGATCCCGGGCTTCTCGGTGACCTCGCAGTCCCTGGCCGACGGCGGGCAACTGGCGCGCGAGCACGTGAGCGGCATCCTGGGGGCGGGCGGATCGGACGTCTCACCGCAGCTGAGCTGGTCCGGCTTCCCCGAGGGGACCCGTAGTTTCACGGTCGCGATGTTCGACCCCGACGTGCCCACCGCCTCGGGCTTCTGGCACTGGGCCGTGGCCAACCTCCCCGCCTCCGTGACCGACCTGCCGGCCGGGGCGGGAGACGGAAGCGCGCTGCCGGGCGGCGCGGTGACGCTGCCCAACGACGCCGGCTACCGGAGGTACCTCGGTCCGGCGACACCTCCGGGCAACGGCCCGGACCGCTACTTCCTCGTGGTGCACGCCGTCGACGTGGAGAAGCTGGACGTGTCCGAGACGACGGCACCCGCCCTCATGGAGTTCCAGCTGTTCACGCACGCGATCGCGCGGGCGACCATGTACGGCACCTTCGAACGATGACAGGGCCCGGGGCCTACAGGATGCCGCGGCCCGGATCGTCGCCACCGCCGGCGGCTCGGCGGTCCCGCACGTACGCGGCGGGAGTGGCCCCGTAGCCCGACTTGAAGTTCCTGATGAAGTGACTGGTGTCCGAGAAGCGCCAGCGTGCCGCGATCTCGGCGATCCCGGCCGTGGTGTCCGGGTCCACGAGTTCGTCGTGGGCCTTCTGCAGACGCCGCCTGCGGACGCAGGCCATCACGGAGTCGTCCGCGGCCGAGAAGCTCCGGTGCAGTGTCCGAAGGGACACTCCCACGTGCCGGGCGACCATCGCCGGAGACAGGTCTCCGCTTTCGAGATGCCTTTCGATGACGTTCCTGGCGGCCGCCACGATGGCCCCGGGGTGGTCGTCGAGCGCCGAACCGGGACGTTCCGAGAAGATGCCCGAGAACAGGGTCGCGCAGGCGTCACGCGCCATGCGCCGTGCTGTGTCCGACGTCTCCAGTTCCCGGCTGCTGCTCCGCACCGCCTCGAGGTAGTTGAGGAGGAACCGCACCTCGGGCGCCGAGGTGTCGGCGACGTAAGCCTGGCCCAGCTGTTTCCCCGATCCGACGTGCGGGAGCACCAGGTGACGCGGGATGGAGATGACGTGCACATTCGTGGCCGACGAACAGGAGAACCGCCAGGAGGACTTCGTGTCGCGGATGCAGATCTGTCCTGGTTTGACGTAGTACGTCTTCTTGCCCGCCAGGAACTCGATCCAGCCCGAGGTCACCACGTCGGCGACGATCGGATCCTGGGGCAGGTTCTTCCCGGAAACCCCTGTCAGGGAATCGACGTAGACCTGGGCGGACAGCAATCCGTCGATGAGCTGGCCACGTGCGTCGAAGCGAAATCCGCGAGAAGCGGCGGAGTGCGGGACGGCGAGGCGTGTGAGGTGTGAGAACGGACCGTGCTCTCCGAAAGGGTTGTGTTCCCGGTGGCGGAAATGCCGCTCGGAGGATTCCGCCTGTTCGGCGGTGAGGCGCATTCCGGCGCGGTAGGCGATGGTGCTGTCGGGACTCGGCATGGCGGTCGCCAAGCCTGCCGATCGCTCGTATTCCACCTGCACCCTCTCACGATCGCTTCGCGATCCTCCACCGGAGGTGCCGAGCGATCGATGCCTTGCCAACCGATGCGTGCGTGTTCGAGTGTACTACTGGTTCGGAATTCAACAACTCGCCACGCGCCCCGCGGAATGGATCCGGTACGTCCGTGGCACGGATCTTCCATGGCGTGGCACGCATTTCCAGAGGGCCTTGTGTGCTGCCGCAGGCCGTCCATGCCGAATCCCACACGATTTGCACCCCCAAGCGGCGCCCGCCGACAATCGATCCATAGGGAACATCGGCTCTTTCGCGTCCCGTTCTCGGGCGGCGCCGGCTCGTGCCCGTCGCGGACGCCGCGACGGAGGGGCCCAGCACTCGCTACCGGAGGTATGCCATGGCCCAGGTCATCGCCGGCCCCAGGATCACCGGGGTCCGCCACCTCTCCTTCACCGTGTCCAACCTGGAGGACAGCCTGGACTGGTACCAGCGGCTGTTCAGCGCCGAACGCGTCGACTACAGGTTCAACCACCTCTACCGGGAATCGACGGGGTACGGGGTGCTGCTGGTCACCCCGGATTCCGGCCTGGTGATCGGGTTGCACAAGAACACGGGGAACCAGCACGAGGGCTTCCTCGAATCCCGGACCGGTCTTGACCACATCTCGTTCCAGGTCGGCTCCCGCACCGACCTCGAGTCCTGGATGACCTGGCTCGACGAGCTGGGCATCGCGCACACACCCATCAGGGACGAGACCGAGCCGTTCGCCTACTCCACCGTCGTGTTCCGCGACCCCGACAACCTCCAGCTCGAGTTCCTCGCCCTCGCCTGACGGACGCCCGTACGGCGACGGCCTGGACGGGCCGCGCGACGAGCTCGCGTGGTGGTGTCCGCGGCGCGGATGCCCCGGACACCACCACGGATGCGGTGCCGTGCCGTGCGTCAGCCGTGGCTGGGAGGGTTGACCGGGCGCTTGGCGGTGACGTCGCCCTCGTAGACCAGCGCGGTGCGGTGGTTGTACTGGATGGTGAACATCTTCTTGGCGCCGAAGACGACCTTGCCGTCGGCCTTGAAGTAGTCGTCGGTCAGGGCGGGCGGCGCGGTGGCGACGTACGCCTGGCCGGACGGGATGCTGTACATGCTCAGCGGGGCCTGGGTGGAGGCGCCGTACCCGGCCGGGTACTCCGCGGCGTCCGGGTAGCTGGAGCCGTAGACCTTCACCGGCGGGCTGTCGGAGGTCCTGCCGCTCTTGACGACGGTCACGCCGTGGGCGGGGACGGTGTTCCGGCCCTTCGGGTTGTGGAACCAGACCTTGCTGCCGCTGAACCAGATCGCGGTCCAGGCGCCCTGCTTGCCGGCGACCACGAACTGCTGGCCGGCCTGGGCGGTGCTGCCCCAGTCGTTGATCCGGTTCGTCCCGGCGGCGCCGGGGTGGATGGACTGCTCGCCGAAGAGCGGCGCGGTGTCGTCCGGCGCGGTGTGCAGGTAGACGAAGTTGGCGGGCTGCTCGACGTCCGTGCAGGCAGGCGTGGCGCCGGTCGGGTCGTCGGACGGGCAGATCTGGACGGTCTGCCGGTTGCCGGCGAAGCCGGGGGCGATGGTGACGACGCTGCCGACCTGGCCGACACCGTGCCTGCCGGTCAGCGGGGCGCCGACCAGGGCCATGAAGTGCTCCCAGTCCCAGGACGGTCCCGGGTCCCAGTGCATGCCCGACACGGTCGCCGACGTCGGGCCGACAACGTTGTCGTGACCGATGACGTGCTGCCGGTCGAGCGGGATGTCGAAGCGCTCGGCCAGGTAGGTCACCAGTTCCGCCGTGGCCTCGTACTGGGCCTCGGTGTACCAGGTCGCCCCGTGCGCGGCGTAGCCCTCGTGCTCGATGCCGATGGAGTGCATGTTGGTGGAGTAGTTGCCCGCGTGGAACGCCAGGTCCTTCGTGGGGACCATCTGCGTGACCGCACCGTCGGCGGACCGCATCACGTAGTGCGCGGAACTCCCGCCCGCCGTCTGGAACGTGGCGATCGCCGACTCGTACGAGGACTCGGTGTCGTGGATGACGATCGAGTCGATCCGGATCCCGTTGGCCGGGCGGTCGGACACCTGGCCGTTGGACGGGGCGGCCGGCACGAAGGTGCAGTCCACGGTGGTGGGGCACTCGGTGTCCGTCGTCGCCGCCGAGGTCAGGCGCAGGCGGTCCAGCTGGCCGGTGGCCGGGGTCACTCCCGGCCCGGCCGCCAGTGCCACCCGCTGACCGTCGGCCGTGGTGCGCTTCGCGCCCTTCTTCAGCGTGGCGTAGACCCGGTCGGCGAACGCCCGGGCGCCCTGCCGTTGCGTGGACTGGCTGTAGCGGGCCACCGCGCCGTACCAGTCGTCCGGATCCGTCGAAGCCTTCCCGCCGGTCGCCTCCTGGTACGACGCCAGCAGGGCGGCCCCGCCACGGATGTTGGCCGTCGCGTTCTCGCGCAGGTCCTTCACGGACAGGCCGGTGAGCTTCGCCGCGGCCTGGAGCGTGTGCAGCGCCGGGTCCGCGGCCAGTTCGGCCACGTCCGCCCGGCCGGCCATGCCGGCGTCACCGGCGGAGAGCATCGACGGCGTGACATCCGTGAGATGCATCGGCCCGTAGCCGCCATCCGTGCTGTGCTGCCCGGCATGCGCGTCCCACGCCGACTCCTGGTACGCCACCGCGAGCAGCACCTGCTCCGGTACGTCGAACTCCGCGGCCGCGGCCGTGAAGTCGGCCTGCCGCGTGGAGGCGGAGGGGGAGTTCTCGCCTGTCGCCTGTGCCACCACCGGCACCGCCACCGCACCGGCCACCGCCAGTGCCGCGGCCGCGAGCAGCACGGGCCGACGCCGTTCGGCATGCCGCCGGCGAGTCGTTCTCTCTGTCGTCATCAATTATTCCCGAGTGTGTCTGAGACGGTCATGTCGCCCTGTGGGCGAGCTGACTGACACGGCATGAGCCGTTCTGCGAGGCACTCCGGACTCCCTACGGAGGTGTGCCTGCCGTCTGTCGGCGCCGAACCGCGTCCGGCGTTCGCTCGCAATCGACCTGAGGACGGTTGGTGACGCTAGCAGAGCGCGGCGGACGGAATCAAAGAAGACAGTGCTGCCGGCGGAATTCCCGGAAGTTGTGAACATGGCGTGAATCCTTTTGAGGGGCAGACCGGTTGGGCCTTTCATGCCGTCAGTTCGCCGAGAGCACGCGGGCGTCATTTGTCCATCCCCGCCGGTAATTCCTGCCACGAGGCACGCAGATGACATTTCTTGGTCCCCGACGTCCGGCGGGCACGACATGGACGCCGGACGTCGGGGGGCTTGTGCGAAGGTGCCGCGGCGCACGGGGGAGCGGGCTCGCACCCGTGGCCGCCCTCGACCGCAGCTGCGGCACGTCGCGCGTGCGCCATCAGGGGCCCGCAACGCCGCAGTGGTGTTGCGGGCCCTCTGCCGTGCAGGTGGCACGACGATCTCCGGCCCCTGGGGAGGGCGGGATGAGCGGGCGTCGGCTGAGCCGACCCTGCCGTGGCCGGAGAGGCGTCAACCCCTGCAACTCCTGGCGGCCGGCCGGCATGTGACCGGCCGCCAAGGGTCAATTCGGTCGCCGAAACCGTCAGCGTCGAGATTCGCGTGGATCGTGCCGAAACGGTACGACTGCGGCGGTGTTCTCTTTGACGATGCCGGACACGACGAACCTTCCCCACTGACTTTCCGCTTGCGCACACTCGGCGAAGCGCCGCCACGACAGTGCACGGGGCATTCCGCGTAACGGCTCCACCATCCGATCAGGTGAAGCGCGGTGCTGTATAGAACCTTGACGCCACGACCCGACCGGGCCGGAGTGGCACGGATTACTGCACGGCGGACGGCATGGAGCCGTCCACGTCGGTGAAGCCGTAGTGGAGTGCGAGGTCGCTCGTCGACACCGCGGATCCCGAGCGGTCCCGTACCGCGGGATCGCCTGCCAGCGCCACCACGCCCCGCCCGACGAAACGCGGCGACTCCGCCGCGCCCACGTCGAACCTGCCCTCGCCCGGGAGCTCGATCTCGCTGCGGCCGTGGCCGGTCGCGCGCGCGGCGGCGTCGACCAACTCGGTCCGGACCAGGCCGGGCCACACCGACACCACGGACACCTCCCGCGAGCGCAGTTCCACGGCCATGTCCGCCGTCATCCTGTCGAGCGCGGCCTTGCCCACGCCGTACGCGGTGGTGTGGGAGTACTGGCGTGCGCCTGCCGACGAGATGTTGACGATCAGCCCCCGGCCCGCCGTGAACAACAGCGGTGCCGCACGGACGCTCGCCACGTAGTGCGACCGTGTGCCGATGTCCAGCACTTGATCCCACGGGGCGAGCGGCAACTCCCAGAACGGCCTGCCGAGCCACGCCCCGAGGTCCGGCGACGAGAAGACGTTGTTCCCCCGGGGCTGGAGCATCATCGACGCCGTCGAGCACTGGCTGTACGGCGAACTGGACCGCCCGCAGGAGCTGAGCGCACTCACCGAGCGCATGCTCGCGCTCAACCCGCAGCTCCTGGGCCCCCACAAGGCACGCATGGCCGAGATCGTCGAGACCGGGGCACGTCGTCTGGTCGAGGACATGGACACGCCTCCCGACGAGAGGGACGCCCGCATGACGGCCGCCGCGGCGGCGGCGCTGTGCTCGTCCCTCGGCCCCACGCCGACACGTGACGACGTCGTCGTGGCCATGACCTTCCTGCGCGCGGGTGTCGAGGCGTTGGCGGCGAACGGCACGTGAAGGCGCCGTTCGGCTCCGCCCGGTCCGGAGGGGGAACGGCCCGTACGGACGCCTAACGCCGACGCCCACCCCCGGCCGGCAGACGCAGCGTGAACAGCGAGCCCTCGCCGTAGGTGCTCTCGGCGGTGACGGAACCCCCGTGCGCGTGCGCGAGGTTGCGCACGATGGCAAGACCGAGACCGCTGCCGCCCGTACCGCGGTTGCGGGACTTCTCGGCACGCCAGAAGCGGTCGAAGACCCGGGGCAGGTCCTCGGGCCGGATTCCGCCGCCGGTGTCGGCCACGGCGATGACGACCGTGTCGTCCTCCCGGCGCGCCCGGATCGTGACCGTGCCGCCCGACGGGGTGTGGCGGACCGCGTTGGAGACGAGGTTCGCCACAGCCTGACGGAGGCGGACCGGGTCGGCGTCGACGGCGCCGAGGCCGCCCCCGTCCTCGGCCCAGAGGACGACGCCGGCGTGGTCGGCGCGTCCGCGGTGGGCGGTGACGACCTGCTGGAGGAGTTCGGCGACGTCGCACGGCACCTTCTGGAGCTGCAACGCTCCGGCGTCGGCGGCGGCGAGGTCCCGGAGGTCGTCCACGACGTGCTGGAGCAGCAGCGCCTCCTCGAGGAGCGAGCCGACGAGGGCGCGGTCGGCCGGGACGACGCCGTCGTCGGCGGCTTCGAGCCAGCCGCGGATGTTGCTCAGCGGAGTGCGGAGCTCATGGGCGATGTCACCGACCATCTCGGTGCGCAGCCGTTCCAGCTCGGCGCGGTGCCGGGACATCTCGTTGAACACCTCGGCGAGCCGGCCGATCTCGTCCTTGCCGGTCACCTGGACGCGAGCGGCGAGGTCACCCGCCTTCATGCGGTGGGCGGCCGCAGTGAGGGCCCGCAGCGGCCTGACCAACCGGAGGCCCAGGCCGACGGTGACGGCGACGGTGAGCAGGAGCACGCTGCCGACGACCGCGGCCATGCGGAGGCGGTTGGGTGCGGACAGGTCGAACGGCGAGACGGCGGCGGCCTGGTCCGGGGAGCCGATGAACAAGAGGGCGGCCGGGGCGACGTACGAGGCGAGCTGCTCGCGGCGGGCGCTGTCCAGGCACGAGGGGACCAGCTGATCGTCCACGGGGGTACGGCTTCCCGTGCCCGTCCAGGTCAGGTCCGGCGCGAGCCGTACCGGACCGCTGCCGCGGCGGCTCAGACAGGTGCCGACCAGGGTGTCGAGCTGGGCGAGCGCACGGGCCTCGGTGCGGGTGGGGCGGTCCAGGGCCTCGTTGGCGCACCTGCTTCCGCTGTAGCCCGGCGCGTCCACGCGGGGTCGTCCGTTGGGGGCCGTGGCGATGGTGGCGCGAATGCCCGGGATCTGGTCGAGGCAGTTGACGCGGCGTTGCGCGAGGGCGGTCAGTTCCGTGCGCTCCGCCGGTGTCAGGCGGAACGGGCCGACGGCGCGGGAGTCGATGCGGTCGCGGCCAGGGGAGCCCGAGATGCCGGCGTCGACGGACAGCGCGTCCACGGTCGCCGACGCCCGGTCGGGCAACGGGGCCCTCGGGCCGGAGTCGGAGTCGGAGTCGGCGATCGGCCGGCGGTCCTGGGTGGTGAGGACGACACGGTGTCCCGTCTCCCGGGCGAGGCCGTCCACCAGCGCCTGCACACCCTGCCAGTCGCCGTGCGTGGCGGCCCTGGCGACGAGGGCCTCGTAGATCCGCGAGTCGTCCGAGATGGCCTGGCCCTGCTCCTGCCGGATCGCCCGGGCGGTCGTGCGGACCGCGAGCCAGGCGGTGGCCGCGATCGAGCACACGGAGATCAGCACCGACAGCGCGAGCAGCCGCACGACCAGGCTGCGGTGGAAGCGGGCGTTCACGCGCTGTCGGACAGGACGTAGCCGACACCGTAGACGGTCAGCAGGCGCACAGGCCGGGCGGGATCGGATTCGATCTTCCGGCGCAGGTTCATGACGTGCGTGTCGACCGTCCGCACGGTGAAGTAGCGCCCGGTGCCGTGCAGGTGCCCGAGGATCTGCTCCCGGGTGAAGACCCGGCCCGGCTGGGCGGCGAGCGTCTCCAGCAGCCGGAACTCCCCGGGCGTGCAGTCCACGGGGGCGCCGTCGCAGGTGACCTGGTGCCGGGACGGGTCGATGCTCAGGCCGGCGACGGTCAGCACCGGATCGGGTTCGGGTTCGGGTTCCGGTCCGGGGACGCGGGGCGCGGCGGGGCGGGCACGGCGCAGCAGGGTGCGCACCCGGGCGGTGAGCTCCCGCGGACTGTACGGCTTGGCCATGTAGTCGTCGGCGCCCAGGTCGAGGCCGAGCAGCAGGTCGTCCTCGGTGCAGCGGGCGGTCACCATCAGGACCGGCAGGTCGGACTCGCGGCGCAGGATGCGGCAGACGTCCAGCCCGTCGACCCTCGGCATCATCACGTCCAGCACGAGGAGCTGCGGGGGATTGCGGCGCAGTTCCTCCAGAGCGGCGCGCCCGTCGTGGACGACGGTCACGGAGTGCCCTTCGTGCTCGAGATAGAGCCGCAGCAGCTCCGCCTGTTTCTCGTCGTCCTCGGCAACCAATATGTGGGCGCTCATGACCGGGAGTATAAGTAGGCCAAGTGGCGCATTCGGGCGCCCCGGGCGGCGTCCGCACCGGGGCCACCGGATTACGAACACTTCCTGACAGGATGCTGACATCCGTCGGCCACGATCCGGCGGCATGACCCACTCACGTCTCCCTCACCGCTGCCTCGGCGCGGCCGCCGCGCTCGCGTGCGCCACCCTCCTCGCGGGGTGCGGCGGGTCCGCCGGGCACACCGACGCCGAGTCCGGGAAGCGCGACGTCGCCTCCCTGACGACGGGCTCGCCGTCCGCCACGGCGTCCGGTGCCGCGCCCTCACGAAGCGCCGAGGAAGGCCGTCCGCAACTGCGCCTGGACAGCTCCGACGCCGAACGCGACCGCTACTGGAACGCGTACGCCACCTGCCTGAAGGACCACGGGCACAAGATGATCCTGTCCCGTGGCCCCTACTCCATCGACCAGCACGACAACAGCCCTACCGCCCGGGCCGCGCAGAAGACCTGTGCCGGGAAACTCCCCCTGCAGCCCCCCGAACTGGACCGCGACAGGAACCCGCACTACGACGACGACTACCGCGCCTACGTCGCGTGCCTGAACTCCCACGGACTCAAGGTCGTCGCGCTGCCCGACAACTCCGGCTGGACCTACGACGGCCAGACCACGATGAGCGACACCGAGCAGACCAAGGTCGACAAGAGCTGCACGATGGAGGCCTTCGGTGGCAAGGACCGCTGACCACCGCCTCCCCAGACGGCGACGGCGCCGGCTCACCGTGGCCCTGGCCGTCCTCCTGACCGCCGGTGGCGCGGGAGGGGCCACCGCGGCCTGGAGCGCGAGGCACGGCAGCCCGCAGACCGCGCCGGAACACCCGATCCCGCTCCACACCGTCAAGGTCGTCAGGACCGACCTCTCCACCGACCGGACCCTGCCCGGCACCCTCGGCTACGGCCCGCTCCGGACGCTCAAGGGCAACGGCACCGGAGTGATCACCAAACTGCCCTCTCCGGGCGCGACAGCCGCGCGCGGCAAGCCCCTGTACTGGGTGGACGACCGGCCCGTCACCGTCTTCTTCGGCGACACCCCGTTCTTCCGCGCACTGGACGAGCCCGGTCTGCGCGGCCATGACGTCACGGTGCTGGCGGACAACCTACGGGCCCTCGGCTACGACATCGGGTACACCGCCGACCGCCGCCCCTCCCGTCTCACGACCGGCGGCTCCGAGTTCACCCCCGCGCTCAGCGCCGCCCTCCGACGCTGGCAGCACGACACCGGGCAGACGGCTACCGGCACCCTGAAGCCCGGCCAAGCGCTGGTCCTTCCGGGCAGGGCGCGCGTCAACACCGTCACCGCCGCCCTCGGTGACCCGGTCGCCGGGGAACTGCTGACGTACACCACCACCGCGAAGTCGGTGGCGGTCAGCGTGGACGCGACCGAGGTCGGCGCACTCCGGACCGGGCAGAGCGTGACGATCACGCTGCCCGACAGCCGCGAGGTCCCCGGCAGGATCACCAGCGTCGCCCGTGCCGTCCAGGGCGGCTCCGGCGAGGAGCAGACGGCCCAGACCGGCCCGCCCACGGTCGCCGTCACCATCACGCCACAGCGGGCAACGGACGTGAAGGACCTGGACTCCGCCTCCGTCCAGGTCCGCTTCACCGCGACCGACCGCAAGGGCGTCCTGGCCGTCCCCGTCACCGCGCTCCTCGCGCTCAGCGAAGGCGGCTACGCCCTGCAGCGGCCCGACTCCTCCCTGGTCGCCGTGGAGACAGGCGTGTTCGCCGACGGCCTGGTCGAGGTGCGCGGCACGGGGGTCGGCGAGGGCATGACGGTGGTGACCTCCTCATGAACTCCGGGCGACCCGCCCTCGCCCTCGTCGTGCGCGAGGTGACCAAGACCTACCCGGGCGACGTCACGGCCCTGGACGGGGTCACCCTCACCGTCGAGGAGGGGGAACTCCTGGCCATCGTGGGCCCCTCCGGCTCCGGGAAGTCCACGCTGCTGCACATCATGGGCACCCTCGACCAGCCGACGAGCGGCACGGTCGAGATCGCCGGCCACGCCGCCGCCGGCCTGTCCGACCGGCGGCTGTCCGCGCTGCGCGCAGGGCTGCTGGGCTTCGTCTTCCAGCACTTCCACCTCACCGACGGCCTCGACGCGACCGAGAACGTCGCCACCGGCCTGCTCTACGCCGGCGTGCCGTCCCGGCTGCGTCGCCCCCGCGCCGAGGAGGCGCTGGCCCGGGTCGGCCTGGCGCACCGCACCCGCCACCTGCCCCAGCAACTGTCAGGCGGCGAACGCCAACGGGTCGCCATCGCCCGCGCACTGGTCAACGAACCCGCCCTCGTCCTCGCGGACGAACCGACCGGAGCCCTGGACAGCGCCAACGGCCAGGCCGTCCTCGACCTGCTCACGCGACTGAACCAGGAAGGCACCACCATCGCCGTCATCACCCACGACCGGGACATCGCCGCTCGCATGCCGCGCCGCATCGAGATGCGCGACGGCCGCGTCGCCTCGGACACCGCCACCCGCACGACCGCCGGGAGCCCGGCATGAACCGACCGATCCGGCTGTCCCCCCTCGACGTCCTGCGGCTGGGACTGCTGGGCCTGCGCACCCGCAGGACCCGCGCCGCGCTGTCCGCCCTGGGCATCGCGATCGGCATCGCCACGCTCGTCGTCGTCACCGGCATCCCCGCGTCCAGCCAGCGGGCGCTCATGGAGGAACTGTCCGCGCTCGGCACCAACATGCTGCGCGCCCAGCCCCAGCCCGACGCCGAGCAGAAGGCCCGGCTGCCGGAGGCGGCGGACGCGATGGCGGCCCGTATCGGCCCGGTGACCAGCGCCACCGCCGTCGCCAACACCCACGCGACCGTGCGGCGTTCCGACCTGTCCGACCCCAACGACTCCATCGGGATCACCGTTCTCGCCGCCAGGACCAACCTGCTGTCCACCGTCGGCGGCACCGTACGCGCGGGCCACTTCCTCGGCCGGGCCACCGAGCGCTTCCCGACAGCCGTCCTCGGCACGCGCGCCGCGTCGCGGCTCGGGATCGACCGGGTCCTCCCGGGACGGGAGCCACTGGTGACGATCGGCGAGCACCGGTTCACGGTGATCGGCATCCTCGAGCCGATGCCGCTCACCCCCGACCTGGAGAGTTCCGTCCTGGTCGGCTGGGACGCCGCGCGCGACGTCCTGGCCTTCGACGGGCATCCCACGGTGGTCTACGTGAAGGCACGCGAGTCACGGATCGAGGCGGTACGCGCGGTCCTGCCCGACTCCGTCAACCCCGAGCTGCCCGGACTGGTCCAGGTCAGCCGGCCCTCGGACGCCCTGGCCGCCAAACGCGCCACCGAGCACGCCTTCTCCGCCCTCTTCCTGGGTCTCGCGGGTGTCGCCCTCCTGGTCGGCGGCATCGGCGTGGCCAACACCATGTTCGTCTCCGTCCTGGAACGACGCCGCGAGATCGGTCTGCGCCGCGCCCTCGGGGCGAACCGCCGCCAGATCCGGGGGCAGTTCCTGACGGAGTCCGTCATGCTGTCCGTGCTCGGCGGGCTCAGCGGCACCCTGCTCGGAGCGGCCGGCACGGCCGCATACGCGATCTCCCAGTCCTGGCCGCCCGTCCTGCCGCCCCTCGCCCTCGCCACCGGCATGGCCGGCGCGATCGCCGTGGGCGCCGCCGCCGGCGTCTACCCCGCCCTGCGCGCCTCGCGCCTGCCCCCGACACAGGCCTTGTCGGCGGTCTGACGCCGGTGTGGGCCGGGGTGCGGTGCGGGCCGGCACCGTTGTGCTGATGCGGTTGCCGGATGTGCCGGACTCCGGCCCGTGCGCCTCGGTCAAGCACTGGTGGACGCTGCCGTCGACCTCATGAACCGGCGCTGGCCGCCGGGCGAACCGGGTGGCGCGGCCGCCGTGCGGCTGGCCGATGGCGGGATCCTGACCAGCGTCGGACTGGACGACCTGCACGGTTCAGTGGCCCTCCTGCCAGGAGACCGGTGCCTTCCTACAGGCCTTCACGCAGGACCGGGTGGTCGTCGCGTCCGTCTGCGTCTGCAGGGACCCGGAGCAGGACCGGGTCCTGATCCTTCCTCCGTGCGGCATCTGCCAGGAGCGACTCGCCCTCTGGGGACCGGCGTGGAGGTTGAGGTACCCAAGGAGGACGATCCGACCGCCCGGGAGGCGCGGACCCTGTCGGAGGGCAACCCCTACTACTGGGGGCGGCAATTCGCCGGCGGGGAATGGCCGTCCTCGGCGCAGCACAGCGGGTGACGAGCCGCCGGTCCGGCCCTACCCGCCGGCGAGGCCCGTGCGCCAGGCCCACAGGGCGATCTCGACGCGGTTGCGGGCGGAGAGCTTCGTCTGGACGTTGCCCAGGTGGGTCTTGACCGTTCCCAGCGACACGAAGAGTTCGGCCGCGATCTCCGCGTTGGTCTTGCCCTCGGCCACCAGCCGGACGACGTCCGTCTCGCGGGAGGACAGGTCGGAGGCTTCCGGCGCGGCGGGTCGGGGTGGCTTGATGCCGCGCAGCAGCCGGATCGTGATCGCGGGGCTGACCAGGGCTTCCCCGGAGTACGCCGCGCGCACCGCCTCGGTCAGGAGCGCCGGGCCGGAGTCCTTGAGGAGGAATCCGGAGGCTCCGTTGTCCAGTGCCTGGTAGACGTACTCGTCGTCGTCGAAGGTGGTGACGACCACGATCCTGGGGGCGTCGCCGGCTCCGGGGCGGTTGAGTTCCCGGAGCGCCTGGAGGCCGTCCATGCGCGGCATGCGGATGTCCATCAGGACGACGTCGGGGTTGAGCGTGCGGGACATCTCCAGGGCCTGGACGCCGTCCTTCGCCTCTCCCACGACCTCGATGTCGTCCTCCGCGCCGAGGATGAGGGAGAACCCGGTGCGGACCATGGCCTGGTCGTCCGCCAGCAGGACACGGATGGTCATCGTGCGCCCCCGGCGGGGATCCGGGCCTGCACGCTCCAGCCCTCCGGGAGCCGGGGGCCGGCGTTCAGGGAACCGCCGAGTGCCGCGGCGCGCTCGTGCAGGCCGGCCAGGCCGTAGCCGCCGTCGGGGTGGTGGCCGCCACGGCTGCGGCCGTCGTTGGTGACCTCGACGGTCACCGCGTCGGGCCGGTCCTGGCGGCGCACGTGGATGTCGAGGGTGCGGACCGCGTCCGCGTGCTTGCGCACGTTGGTGAGGGCCTCCATGACCACCCGGTGGACCGCCGACTGGACGTCGATGGCGATGTCGTCGAAGTCGCCCTCGATGCGCAGCCTCACGTCAGGACCGGTCTCGGAGGTGAAGTGTCCCGCGAGGGAGGCGATGTCGGCGATCGTGCCCGGTGGTGACAGGCGGGCCTGGGCGTCGGGCTCGCGCAGCAGGGTGACCATGCGGCGGATGGCGGTCATGGCCTCGTCGCCGGCCGCCTCGATGCGTTCCAGGGCGGGAAGCACGGCCTGCGGCTTGCTCGCCGCCACGGTCTGGGCGGCCTGGGCGAGCACGACCATGCCGGTCACGTGATGGGCGACGTAGTCGTGGAGGTCCGACGCGATGCCCGTCCGCTGGGCCAGCTGGGCGGCGGTCACCTGGCGCTGGCGGTTGGTCTGGAGCATCCGTACGGACAGGCCCGTGGCGGCGGCGATCACGCCGCCGAGCGCCAGGGCCAGGGCCAGGGCCAGGGCGATGCGCTGGTGGGACTTCAGGGGTTCGAGCACCAGCCCCGCCAGCAGGAGCATGACCGCGAAGGAGGCGCGCATGGGCTCGGCCCGCCATGCGGTCACCCCGATGACCAGGACGGTCACGGCGGCGGCGGTGAACCCGAACGGCACGGTGCTGTAGTCGGCCGGCGGAGTGGCGAGCGTCGCCAGCAGCACGAGGGCTCCCAGCCACAGCGCGCCGTTGCCCAGGGGGACGGCGGTCAGCCGTGGCGTCACCAGGGCGACCACGATCGCCAGGAGGACGGTGAACGGATGGGCCTGGTTCAGGCTCACGTCCAGGATGCCGAGGACCAGCAGGGCCCCGGTGGCCGCCAGCCACCCGATGCCCCGCACCGCCCGTTCGAAGACGCCGTCCGCTGTGGTGCCCACGTTCTCGTCGTCTCCACTTCCGCTCGCCTGCCGAGCGGAAACCGCTCCGGGTGTCGCCTCCAGTGTCACCGATACGCCCCGGAAGCCCCGGATCCATCCGCGCGCACCATCGGTGTGGCCGCGTCCGGCGCCGGGGGCGGAGGCGCTGTGCGCTCCGGCTTCGTGTGGATGTCGTCCGTTCCCGTGCCCAGGACGACGACGTCGAAGACGGTCTGGGCGTAGACCCTGGCGGTGCGCAGCAGGTGGTGCATGCGGTGGTGCCCTCCGTTGCTCTCGTGGTGGATCGCGGCGGCGCCGGGACCCTGGTCGGTGGTGAGGCGGTGCTGCCCGGTCACGGCCGCACCTGCGCCGGGGAGGACGGGTCCGGTGCGGCGAGCGCCCCCCGGACCAGTTCGTCGAGGAGTGCGGGGTAGCCCAGGCCCTGGTGCGTGAACATCTTGGGGACCTGGGACTGGGCGGTCATGCCGGGCATCGTGTTGACCTCGTTCAGCACGGGACCGTCGGGGGTGAGGAAGAAGTCGCAGCGGGCCACTCCGCGGCACCCCAGCGCGGTGAACAGGTCGAGGGACGCCTCGGTGAGCCGGTCCAGCTCGGCAGCGGACAGGGCGGCGGGTATGCGGAACCGGGCTCCGCCGTCGTACTTCTGCTCCGTGTCGAAGAGGCGGCCGTCGTCCAGCAGGATCTCCAGCGGCGGCCCGACCGTCAGGCGCCCGTCCGCGCGCTGCAGCACGGCGAGGTCGACCTCGCGTCCGCTCACGAGGTCCTCGACCAGGACCCGGTCGTCGATCCGGAGCGCCGCGGCGACGGCCGGGGCGAGCTCTGCCGCCTCGGTGACGAGGGCCACTCCGTGACTGGACCCCGCGGCGACGGGCTTGACGACGACCGGGCCGTGGAAGCGCACCTGGTCGGCGTTGGCGGCGGTGACCAGGAAGCCCGGGGCGACGGCGATGCCGACGGCTTCGGCCACCAGCTTGGTCGCCCACTTGTCCATGGCCAGGGCGCCGCCGCGCACACCGGCGCCGACGTACGGCAGATCCGCGAGGTCGAGCAGGGCGGCGAGCGTGCCGTCCTCGCCCTGCGGGCCGTGCATCGCGGGGAACACCACGTCGCAGCCGGCGAGCAGGGTCAGGGCCGCGGACAGGCTCGCCGCGGGCGTGCCCGCCAGCGGGTGCCCGGCGGCGTCCCGCCACACCCCGTCCCGCCCGATGGTGAGCGACAGCACGTCGTAGGCGGTGGGATCGAGTGCCGCGCCGACGGATGCGGCGGAGGCCAGGGACACCTCGTGCTCGTCGCTCCGCCCGCCGCCGATCACGGCGACCCGGACGCGCCGGGCCTCGGACATGGGGATCATGCGGCCACCGCCGGCTGCTGCACCGTGCGGCGCAGTCGCGCGCCCAGGCCGGTCACGATCTCGTGCTCGATGGTGCCGGACCAGCGGGCCCACTCCCGGAGGGTGGGTTCGCCATGGTCACCGGCGCCGAAGACGGTGGCGACGTCGCCGGGGGCGACCGGGCGCTCGCCGGTGTCGACGATGATCTGGTCCATGGAGATCCGGCCCACGACGGGGCGGCGGCGCCCGGCGAGGAGCACTTCGGCCCGGCCGGACGCGGCGCGGGGAAGCCCGTCGGCGTATCCGACGGCCACCAGTGCCAGGTGGGTGCCGCGGCGGGCGCTCCATGTGTGCCCGTAGCCGGCCCGGGTCCCGGCGGTGACCGTGCGGACGGAGACCACGGGGGCGGTCAGCGTGAGCGCGGGCCGCAGCGGGGTCGTCCGCGTCGGATCGATGCCGAAGAGCCCGGCGCCGACACGGCTCAGGTCGAACCGGGTCCGCGGGTCGGTGAGGGTCGCCGAGGTGGCGGCCACGTGCCTGAGGGCCGGCCGCAGGCCGGCCTCGGCCGCGGTGACCGTCGCCGCCCGGAACAGCTCGAGGGCCTGGTCGGTGCACGGGTCGCCCGGGGTGTCCGCGCAGCCCAGGTGACTCATGAGGCCGACCACCCGGACCAGGCCCGCACGCTCCGCGTTCCGGGCCCGACGGCACAGGTCGGCCCATTCCCCGGGGTCGGCACCCTCGCGGGCCATCCCGGTGTCCAACTGGAGGTGGACCTCGGCGGTCCGGCCCGTCCGGGACGCGGCACGGGCCACGGCGGCCAGGTGCTCGTGCCCGGGAACGGCCAGTGAGACACCCGCCCGCAGTGCCTCCTCGAAAGCGGCGTCGACCGGATTGAGCCAGCTCAGGATCGGCACCCGCAATCCCGCGCGCCTGAGGTGCAGCGCCTCCTCGACGGACGTCACGCCGAGCGAGGTCGCCCCCGCGCCCAGGGCGGCGGAAGCGGCCTCCGCCGCGCCGTGTCCAAAGCCGCCGGCCTTGACCACGGCCATCACGCGGGCGGCGCGCGCCGCGAAGACCCGGGTGTTCGCGGCGACCGCCGTCAGGTCCACCCGCAGCTCCGGCCCGGCCCGGTGACCGGGCAGCGTACGGAGTGGGTCGGCGGTACGGACGGCGGAACCGATCGGTGGAACGCGGTGCATGGGGTGCCCTTCGGAGGTGTCACAGTCAGGCCGGTGCCCTGCGACCGGGAAGGCTCAGGGCATCACCGCAGGTGGGTGAGGTGTGAGCTCCCGCCGGTCCGGGCGCTCGGCCCGGCCCTGCAGCCCGGGCGGGGCCGCCCGCGGATGCGGTGCACGAGCCGGAGCTCATGCCAGGAAGGCTATGAAGCGACGGTGGCCGTCCGCTTCGGGCGGAAGTCGGACCCCTTGGGGCGCCGCTACGACTTTCGGCTGAACGCGGCTGCCACCGAAAGACGAGAACGAAGACCGTTCCGTCACCCCGCCGCCGAGGCGCGTCCCCGTGTGGTCCGGGGGGTCCCGGCCTTCGGCGCGGATGGTGCCCTGGATGTTCCGGACCCCGGCCACCTGAGCCGGGGCGGGTCTTCAGAAAGGTGATCAGCGGCTGTGCGACACATCCCCGCCAGGTCCCCTCCGGCACCAGGCCTCCCGCGGCTGCCCGCTGTCCCCGCGCCCTTGACGGCACCGACGCGGCGCACCCGTCCGACGTCGTCGCCGGGTTCGATCGCGACGCCGTGCCGTTTCTCGACCGGCTGTACGCCGCGTCGATCCACCTGACCGATGACCGCGCCGCAGCGGAGGGACTGGTCGAGCGGACGTACGTGCGGGCTTTCGGCGCATTCGAGTCGTCCTCGGCGGGGCGCGGCCTGAAGACCTGGCTGTTCCGTGTCCTGGCCGACACCGACACCGAACCGACACTGGCGTCGGCGTCGGCGCCACCCGGGGTCAGGCCCACCGGGGGTGGAACGTACCCCCCTCGGACGAGGACCTCCGCATTTCGCGTCGCTAATCAGCGGGGAATTCCCGCGGACCGCTTGGCGTGTATCCCTCCGGAGCGGGCAGGCCTTGTGCGCACCCTGAGGCGAGCGACGTCGTCCGCGCTGATCGAGCCGATGCATCGTAAGGGCTTCGTCTCCCGAGGTTTCGGTAGCGCGTGGGAGGCTAGGCGACCCTACGGAGCCGCCCGCCCGGTTGCGTGTGGTGATGGTGCACAAGGCCGGGCGGGCTCCCGGCGCGGTTCCGCCGGCCGCGATCGCCCCCTCGGCAGCGGCTCCGGCCTGTGATTCACGATGCCCCCTGGCCGGGGCCGCCCGGACATGGAGAAGGGCCCCGTGTCGCCATCGGGGCCCTCGGGCCGTGCCCGCGGTGGTGGCCGCGGACAACTCGACAAGCGTAGCCACACCCCGCGCCGTCCGACGTGGTCTTGCGGCCGACGCGCCGCAAAGGCCCACCAGGCCGGTGCCTGCGGCCCGGACCTCAGAACCGGGCCGGCAGCCAGCCCCGCTGTACGGCGCGCACGCCGGCCTCGAAACGGCTGCGTGCGTCGAGGCGGTCCATCAGCTCGGAGGCGATCCGCCGGGCCGTGCGGTGCGACACCCCGAGCCGCTTGGCGATCGCCTCGTCGGTGTGGCCCTCGGCCAGGAGCCGGAGGGTGGTCGCCTGCTGGCCGGTGAGCCCGTGCGGGTCGGTCGGCACGATCTCGCCGAGCGGCTGGGCGGCATCCCAGGTGGTCTCGAAGAGCGCGCACAGCGCGGTGAGCGTGCCCTGGCCGGTCAGCAGGACGGCGCCCGCGGCGGTGTCGTCGCTGCTGACCGGGATCATGGCGGTCAGCCGGTCCATGATGATCATCCGGGTCGGCAGGGACGGGGTCGTGCGGATCAGGCCGCCCAGCCCGGCCAGCCACGTGGCGTGCTCGACGGTGGGCCGGTGGGTGCGGACGCTGTCGAGGTAGATGGTGCGCATGCGCACCCCGCGGTCGAGCAGGTCCTCGTTGAGCGGCCGTGAAGCGGCCATGTTCTCCGCGGTCTGCGGACCGCCAGGGGCGAAGGTCAGGAATTCCTCGCGTACCTCGCGGGTGAGCACGGTCAGCCGGTCGCGTATCCGGTCGAGGCCCACCAGATGCTCCACCCCGGGATGGCTGGTGGCGGGACGGAGCTCGGCGTACTCGGAGATGAGCTGGGCCGCGGCGGCCCGCGAGGCTTCGAGGCGCTGCTGCTGGGCGGCCAGTTGGGCCTGCTGGCGGCCCATCAGGACCTCCATGCCGACGTCCGGTGAGACGGCCCGGAGGCGGCCCGCGTCCCCGGCGGCCGGGCGTACCAAGGCCAGCTCGCTCAGTGTGTCGAGGGCTTCGCCCACCTCTTCCGCGGAGAGCCCCACGGCGTGGGCGAGGGCCGCGACACCGGCGTTCGGGTCTCTGAGCATGGCGCGGTACACCGTCTCCGCGACGGAATCGAGTCCGAGAGCGGTCAGCATCTGGTTCCCCCTGGTTTTCCTGCGTACGGCATCCCCTGTTCGACGGCGATCTTCGCAGAGCGGCGGGGGATCGTCACGGAGGCAGGACGGAACCGGCCAGGGCCCCAACGGTCCAATGTGCAAACGGACTTGACCACGATTTCGGTTGAGACTCTGGAGCGCATGTACCTGGTCCATGCACATCTGGCACTCCCCTCCGACGAGGAGCTGCCGCAGAACGTCAAGGCGTTGGTGCGATCGGCGATCGTCCCCCGTGACCGCGTCGAGCACGTCGCCGTGCACCCGACCTCTCCCTCCGAACTCACACTCGGCTTGTATCTGCTGGCCGGCGGGCTCGATGAGGCGGAGGAGCGGGCCCTTCGGGTCTGCCGCCGACTGCTGTGCGACGTACCGCAGTTGGCCACGGCGCTGCTGACCGGCGCCGGGGTGCCGCTGATGCCGCTGGCCTTCCTGCCCGAGACGGTGGACTGAACCGGCCCGTGTGGACGCATCAGTCCAAGGCCCTTTCCGTCCATCCCTGAAGCCTTTCCACAGGCTTGAGCTGCGACGAACCTATTGGTCACCGGCCGGGCCGAGCGTCACCGCGGGACGCGAGGACGGGCCGGACATCGCATCTCTCCTCCGGAAGGAACGGAAACAGGCATGCTTCGCAACCGAATCGCCAAGGTCGCCGCGGTCTGCTCTCTCGTCGTCGCTGCGGCTCTCGCCGCCCCGGTGGTCACGCGTCCGTCCACGGCCGACGCGGTTCCGTCCTCTTCCGTCCTCGTCGCCGACGCCGGCTGGCAGGTCACCCCGGCGGACGCAGGCTGGCAGTAGGCCGCCCCGCGACCACCCGACACCGCCTGACCTTCCTGCGGGCGAACACCTCGTACTGACGCCGCCGGACATGCAAAGGGCGGCGCCCCTTCGAAGCGAAGGGGCGCCGCCCTTTATCGCTGGTGGGCGTCGGCCGCCGCGGTCCGCCCGAGTGGATCGGTGTCAGGCGCGGGGGTTCTCACTGACGTCGGTTGCCGAGGATGCAGAACTCGTTGCCTTCTGGGTCCGCCATGACGACCCACGACTGGTCACCCTGGCCGATGTCGACGCGCTTGGCGCCATGGGCCTCGAGACGGGCCACCTCGGCGTCCTGGTCATCGGGCCTGAAGTCGAGATGCAGGCGGCTCTTGCCCTGCTTGAGCTCGTTGATCCGGACGAAGTCCAACCCTGGCATGCGATCCGGCTCCGGCCGGATCTCGAACTCGTCGTCGGAGGAGTGGACCACGACCCAGCCGAGAGCCTCGGCCCACCACTGCCCCAAGGCCACCGGATTCACCGAGTGAACGATTACCTGTTCCCATTCCAAGGTCATCTTCCGAGTGTAGGCCTGCCGCCCCTTCGCACGCAGGCGCTTGAAGCGCTCGGAGCTCCGGGTCGAGGACGCCTCGAAGGCCCCGCGGGACCGGCGGGGCCTTCGAGGCGTCGGGTGGGGCGTCAGGCGATCTTCTTGTAGCGCAGGGCGACGTACGACGAGGCCGGGTGGCCGCCGATGTCGCCGCTGTAGACGTTCGCGGTCGAGTAGTTCATGTCCGTGGCCGTGCTGCCCTCGGCGTAGTAGTAGAAGGTGCCCGCGTCCTGGTTCTTCCAGCCCGCGAAGAGGACGGCGTGGTCGGAGTAGTCGTTCAGCGCGTCACCGGGCCTGAGGTCGGCCTTGTTGATCTGCGTGCTCACGCTGGGGAGGGTCTCGGTCGTGAGCGAGGTGGTGAGGTGCCAGGTCATGGAGACGAAGCCGGAGCAGTCGGTGCGGTAGGAGTGGTCGCCGTCGACGTCGGTGGCGTAGGCGCTCTGGCTGTACTGGATGTTGCGGTTGTACCAGTCCTTGGCCCGGGCGATGACCTCGTTGCGGTAGATGGTGCCGCCCTGCACGGACTTGGGCGGGGCCGGCGCCACGTAGGCGCAGTTGTTCGCGTAGGCCGACAGCAGGCTCTGGGTCCAGCCGGACGCGTCCACCGGGTCGTCGGAGTGGTACGCGATGTCGCTGCCGTCACCGTCGGTCGGGTCCGAGTCGTGGTACCAGTACATGCCGCCGTTGGTACGGCCGTAGTAGAGGCCGCCGCCCGGCGAGGAGAGCGAGTCCACCGCCGACCAGCCGCTCGGCTTCAGGACCGAGCTGTCCCAGTCGTTCACGCCGTTGATCTTGTAGCTGAGCAGTCGGCCGTCCGCGGTCGAGGCGATGATGCGGTCGTCGCCCGCGGCGGCGAGCGTCTTGAGGACGAAGCCGGTGTCGATCACGACGTGCTGGCCTATGTGGGCGGACCCTGCGGGCTTGGCCTGCGACACCAAGTACTGGTGGAGCTGGCCGTCGACCGTCCCGTAGAGGTGACCCGCGCCGTCGTAGACCAACTTGTCGAAGGTCCAGCCGCCGTCCCAGATCTTGACGACGCCCGCGAGCGTGAGGGACGTGTTGTTCGTCTGCACGTCGACCCGGTAGAGGTCGCCGGCGGTCGAAGTGACCAGCACCGTGTTGAAGTTGAGGGACGCCATCGCCTTGGGGGTGAAGCCGAGGTTCGGGCCGATGAGCGTCTTGACGCGGTCGCCGGTGTTCGGCTCGATCTGCGTGTACGTCAGCCGGCCGTCGGACAGCGTGCCGTACATCGACACGTCACCCGTGCACGACGCGACGGCGTGCGCGGCTCCGGCGGTGGTCGCGACCAAGCCGAGGGACATCGCGCTGACGGCGACCACGGCGGCGGTGGTACGACGGACGGCATGGCCCAGCTTCATGATTTCTCCTGCGGTGGGTAGTTCGAGCGGGCGAAGGCACATCCCCGGCCCAAACAGCTGCCCTGCAGGTGCAGCTGTGAAGGATGTCTCGGGTGCGACGCCCGGTGGCAGGAACTACTCTCGCCGCAGGTCACGCGGCTTGGAAGAGAAGATGAATGGACGTAAACGTCCCTGGCCCATTGCGTCCTGACGGTGCGCCGGGCGCGCTGGTGGACTGCGCGATTCTTGTCGCGGACAGACCAATTTCATGTGAAGATCACCACGACCGTCTCCATAAGACACGGAGAAACATCGCAATGGGGGGAACCGTGCGTCCAAGAGGCGTGGAACTTCCGCATGCCGGTGCGGCCGACCTGAGCATCAGACACAAGCTCGGACTGCGCCGCACCGTTCCGGTGGCCGGGGCGGTGTCCCTGGTGGCCGTCGCCGGCATTGCGTTCGGTCTCTGGGCGGCGTTCTTCCGGACGCCCTACGCGCTCGCCGATTCGCCGGGAGTCGATGTGACGGTCCGGGCCGAGGAATCGGACTACCCGGATGTGGCGGAGACTTCCGACGAGGTGGAAACCCTCATCAAGGTGTACGTACAGCGGCTCAAGACGGGAGACGTCGAGGGGCTGGCGAAGCTGTCCGGTCCGGCGTACGAGCACCCCCAGGAGGACGCCGCGACGTTCGTGCGTGAGTACTCCGACGGAGCCGAGGGCCATGTCGAGGCCGTGGTCGTCGAAGGAACGGTCCCGTACTTCAACGACATCGTCCTGACCTATGACAAGACGGGGCAGCGGCAGGAACTGCTCCTGGTGAAGGACAGCGGAAGCTGGTGGGTGGGGCTCGGTGACGGGGATCCTGCCGCCGGCAATGAATAGCTGAACAGCTGCACCTCAAGGCGGTGCGGGCCGCGGTCCCCGGGCCGCTTGAGGAGCCGCCGGGGCGGCCCACCGGCCTCCAGCCAGGTGGAGCCTCCGTTCTCGCTGGTCAGAGCCATAACGGCCTTGATCGTCGGTAATCAGGAGTACGGTGGGGGCACCGAAGGCATTTCGTGCGTTGGCATCAGCGTTGGCGTCGTCGTCGGAACAGGACGCCCGGCGCGCCAGCCGGGCCGGAAGGCGGCGTCATGGCCGCGACGACGATCGGCTCGCCGCCGCTTCACGGACGGGTGGCTGGGATGCCCATCGGCAGCATGCAGGCCGCCCGCCCCGGGGCCGAGGAAGGGCCCGTCCGGGTCAGGCTGGTCCGGCGCGACCTGGGGCCGCACTGGCTGGACGGCGTGTGGTGGCCGCGGACCCACGATCTCGGCAAGGGCCTGCCCGGTCTGCTGGCGGCCCTGGACGAACGCTGGCCGGGCATCAGCCGCATCACGGTGAGCGGTCCGATGTGGCGCATGGGGCCGCAGGAGTTGCGGTTCGGCGGCCGGAGCATGCACATCAACCGGGTCGCCGCGACCCCGCGGCCGAACACCATCTGTCTGGTGTCCTACGGGGTCGGCCGCTGCGACCTCCTGGTCGTGCCTCCGGGCGCGACGCCTGATGAGGCGCGCCGTCTCATGGACTCCGTCGTCGCTTCCGACGGCCCCCGCGCCGGGTGCCCGCCGAGGTGAGGGCCGCCGACGATCAGACGTCGGTGGCGGCGGTGACGGTGTGGCAGGTGAATCCGAGGCGCGTCATGGCACGTGTGACCTCCGCCGCGGTGAAGTCGCGTCGGTCCTGGCGGGTGATTACGGCGCCCACCTGCTTGACCGGGTAGTACTGCTGCCCGATACGTACGGACTCGCCGGCCAGGGGTTCGGGGGAGACGCCGCTCATGGCCTGCTGCACCTCGCTGGGGGTGAGGTCGAAGGGGTAACCGGCGATGATGCAGCGCACTGGGTCTCCACACGATGGTCGGATGTGCCTCGGGGGGTCAGCGTCGCACAGTAAGGCTGCCGGAGCGACAGGAGAAGGACACGAATAATTCGGTCTGCGTGATCCACCGCCGGCGGAGCATGTGTGTTAGCTTTGATGTGTTGCAGTTTTGGTACCCATGAACGTTATGTGCACCTGACCCACAGGTGCATTTTTGTTTTTCCGGTCCTTCCGGAGGGTCATTGCGGCGACAGGAGTCCGCGCAGTGTGGACTTCAGGCAACTGCTCCAGAAGGAGATGCTTCATCATGGCAACTGGCACCGTTAAGTGGTTCAACGCGGAAAAGGGCTTCGGCTTCATCGAGCAGGACGGCGGCGGCGCTGACGTCTTCGCCCACTACTCGAACATCGCCACCCAGGGCTTCCGCGAGCTCCAGGAGGGCCAGAAGGTGAGCTTCGACGTCACGCAGGGCCAGAAGGGCCCGCAGGCCGAGAACATCGTTCCGATCGGCTGACGTCGGAAAGCATCAGGGTCGGGGCCGGCACTCTTCGGGGGGCCGGCCCCTTCCGTATTCCCCGGCAGTCCCACTGGCGGTGGCTCTCAGGTTTCGCCGGTCGCTACGGCGACGTCGCCCTGTGGCCCCGCGCATGCCCGTTTGAGTGTCGAATATTGGGCATGGTTGCAGATAGGGCAAATCATTCCTCTGGGGGTTGATGAAGGAAGGCTGTCATGGTGAAGAAGCACAGTAAGGGCCGGCAGGGCGAGGGTCCGAGCCGGTTCAAGGGCGATGACCAGCACGGATGGTCGCAGGATGTGGACGCGACCCGTCAGGAGGAGAACCCGAGCGCGCATCGCTCCTTCCACCCGGACACCTATGCGCCGGGCGGGAAGAACCGCGAGCCGAGCCGGCAGGACATTGAGGACTCGCTGGAAGGTACGCCCGTGGAAGGCATCTCCCGCAGCGGCGAGGAGCGGTCAGGGAAGTCCGGCAAGAGGGGCATCCAGGACACGGGGCGACGGGGCCCCTCGGGCCGTCCCGGCGGGACGGAGGACGCCTCGGAAACCACCGGGGTGGACCCGCAGGAGCCGTCTGGCGGGCCTCCGCGCGGGAAGCGGGAGACGAATCCCTAGTCTCTCGACGCCGTTTCGCAGCAACGACGGTGGACGCGGGCCCATTCGGGGCCGGATCACGCACGTCTCCGTGCGATCCGGGTGATGGTGACGGTCACGGTGAGGGCCTCCCCGCTCCCGTGGGCCGTGACGAGCGGCATGAGTGACGCCCGGGTCCGGTCGTGGACCGTGCGGGCGACGTCCACGGCCCGGTGACCCTCGGCGAGGACGCAGCGTATCTCCACCTGC
This sequence comes from Streptomyces sp. NPDC006207, assembly GCF_040613835.1. NCBI lineage: Bacteria > Bacillati > Actinomycetota > Actinomycetes > Kitasatosporales > Streptomycetaceae > Streptomyces > Streptomyces sp. NPDC006207. The sequence goes on from NZ_JBEXSX010000053.1 coordinate 40,887, forward strand.
CAGCCCGAGCCGTCCGGGTCGCGCGCCACGCGGATGCCTGACAGCGGCGAGGCGAACCTGTCGTGTGCTGATCCCGGAACCGGGCGTGAAGCGGCTCGGGCGAGACGGCTGGCGAGAGTGGGCTGCAAGCCGAGCACCCCGTCGACTCCGAGGGCGGCCTCAGCGGCGCTCCGGCGGATGTCGGCAGGGTCGCAACCCGTCATGGGCCGGTTTCCGGCCCGCCGTGCGCGGGCTCCGAGATGCTCGGCGACCATCCGGCGTAGCGTACGTCGATCACCGTGACGTCTATCGCGGCCGCCAACAGGCCCAGCGCGTTGTGCGCGGCGTCCCGTACCGCGTGTCGCACCAGTGCCGCGGTCTCGGGCAGAGGGCGGTTCAGAGCGGCGGCCAGGGCGATGCTCACGCGTATGCCCGTCGGCTCGTCGGCTCGGGTGAGGCGACAACTGGCGGTCGTGACGCCGAGTACCGAGTCCGCGGCGCTCCGCAGCACGCCGGCCGCGGTGTGTTCGGCGATCCGCAGAGTGCGCGTGGGGTCGCCCAGCGGCAGCATCGGCCCCAGCAGTACCTCGCTGCGGACGATGTCCATGACGCGGGAGACGAAGCTCTGTGTGCTGGGTGGTTCCTGCTCCCGCAGCGCCTGCGTCGCCATGTCCAGTGCGGCCAGGCCGTCGACGGCATCGCGGCAGTAAGGGCACTCGGCGAGGTGGGGGTCCACGGGCGGACCGGTGTCCCTGGCCTGCTCCCAGGCGTGACTGAGAGTGCGCCCGCAGGTGAGCACTTCGTCGCCGGTGTGACGGCGGACCTCGTCGAGAGGGCAGCCGTCCGCCGGAGGCCGTGGGGGATGGTCGTCTAGCGCCATGGGCCCAGTGCCTCCTTCAGGGTTCGTCGTGCCCGGTACAGTCGCCCGCGGACCGTCTGCTCGGTGGTGCCCGTGACGTGGGCGATCTGGGAGTAGGGGAGTCCGTGCAGTTCCCGCAGGATCCAGCAGATGCGCTGCTGCGGTTCCAGCGCGCTGAGCGCACCGGCCAGGGCGTCGGTGAGGGCGTCCTGTTCGGCTGCCCGCGCCGGCGAGCTCCGCATTCCGGGGGCGGCGGGTTCGGCCACCGAGTTCAACGGTACCGGGGCCGGCCGGTGGCGCAGCGAGTTCAGGCAGCGGTTGACGGTGATGCGGTACATCCAGGTCCTGAACGCCGCGCCGTGACGGAAATCGGGCAGGCGCCGCCAGGCGCTGATGAAAGCGTCCTGGACGGCGTCCTCGGCGTCCTGCAGGTTGCCCAGCGTGTGGAAGGCCAGGGCGAGCAGCGGGCGGCTGTGACGCCGCACCAGGATCGCGAATGCCTCCTCGTCGCCTTCGCCGGCCCGGGTCGCCAGCAGGTCGTCCGGCGCGGACGGCAGGCCGTCGGCCAGGCCTGGGGGAACGGGGCCCGGGGACGTGCCGAGTGCGGCCGATCGGCGCGGGGAAGTGCCGGCGCTGTGCGTCATGACCGCACCTCCTCCCTGCGCTGTTACGCGTGCCCGCCTTCAGGCATGTGATGCCGGTTCGCGCATATGCATGACGAATTGCCTCCCGGATGTGTCCAAACCTGTGACGGGCGCCGTACCGGTGCCCGCAGCAACTGATCGAGGCGACTGCCATGACGGACACCACCGACCGTCCCTTCACCGGACAGGACGGCTCCGCCGGGACCGGGACGATGCTCAAGGGGCCGACCGGCGCGAACACCTCCCCCGAAACGCGGGGCCAGACCACCATCGCCGACGGCGTCGTGGCCAAGATCGCGGGAACCGCCGCTCGCGAGGTCCCCGGGATCCACAACCTCGGCGCGGGCATGGCCCGGGCCATGGGCGCCATGCGCGAACGCGTCCCCGGCGGCGGGACCGGAAGCGTGAGCCGCGGGGTGAAGGTCGAGGTGGGCGAGAGCCAGGCCGCGCTGGACCTCGACGTCGTCGTCGAGTACGGCTACGCCATCCCCGATGTGGCAGCAGAGGTCCGCGTCAGCGTCATCTCCGCCGTGGAACGCATGACCGGCCTCGAGGTCGTCGAGGTGAACCTCGTCGTCGACGACGTGAAGCTGCCCGACGACGAAGAGGAAGACGAAACCGAGCCGGGCGAGGGCCGCGTCCGATGACCCCGTCAGTGGGCCGTCGGTGGGTCCACCCACGCGGCACGAAGCGCGCCCGAGGCGGCGGCACACGCCGGCGCGGGACAGGTGAGTGAATCATGAATACAGCGACAGTGGGTCTGGCAGCCGGAATGGCACTGGGATTCGCCGGCTTCTTCGGCGGGTTCTGGGCCTTCCTCCTGGTAGCGGTCCTGGGCGCCGTGGGGTTGGGCGTCGGTCTCGTCCTGCAGGGTGACGCCGACGTGTTCACCCGGCGGCAGCGGGACGTGTCCGGCAGGCGGCCACGGTGAACACCACCACCCGTGCCGCCGGTTCGTCCGGCCGTCCCCCCGGCGAGCCTGCGGACGACGTCCACGGCCGCGTGCCGCCTGCCGCGCGTGGCGCGACGGTGATACCCGACCGGGTCGTGGCCCGCATCGCCGTCCGGGTCGCCGGCACGGCGCTGCGCCGACTCGTCGGCCCGAGGCAGCCGCGCACGGAGCTGGCCGCACCGGGGGCTCGTGCGACCACGTACGGCGGGACGGCACAACTGGCGTTGTCGGTGGACCTTCCCTACCCCGCTGACATCGCCGTCACCTGCCGGCAACTGCAGCGCGAGGTCGCCGAACGGGTGGCCCAACTGACCGGGCTGGACGTCCGTGACGTCACGCTGACGATCCGGCGCCTGGCCACCGTCGGCGGACCCGACCGTGTTCAGTGACCCCGCCGCCTCGGCGGCGCCGGACGGAACCGGCCATCGTCACGCACAGACCAAGGAACCCCCCCATGACTCTCCCCTCCGGTATCGCACCTCCCGGTCGCCATGCGTCGCGGCCCAAGACCGAAAGAGCCGCAGACCCGGGCCGGCCCGGCATCCGTGCTCCCGCAGCGAGGTCGCCGGCGCGCGACGGCCGTGGGGCGAGGTCACCTCGCCTGTGGTCGGCACGCCGCATCCCGGCCACCGTGGTGGCTCTGGTGGCAGTCTGCGCCTTCGGGGTGGTGCTGTACGACGTGATCGCCGTGCGTGCCGGGCAGCGCGCCGGGGCGTGGCGCAGCGGTCTCGCCGACGAGTTGGCCAGCCGCCCGGTCGACGACCTGTGGTTGCTGGTCGGCGCCTGCGTCGCCGTCCTCCTCGGCCTGTGGCTGCTCGTCCTCGCGCTCACCCCAGGCCTGCGCCGGCAGTTGCCGCTGCGGGCCCCCGAGGGCTGTACCGGACTGCGGGCCTGGCTGGACCGTCGGGGAGCCGAACTGGTGCTGCGCGACGCCGCGATGCGGGTCCCGGGCATAGCCCGAGCCCGGGTCCGGGTCGGACGCCGCCGCGTCATCGCCCGAGCGGACGTTCGCTTCCGCGACCCGGCGACCGTCCGCGACGACCTCACCCAGGCCTTGCAGGACCAGTGCCGCCAGCTCGCTCTGGCACATGCCCCACGGCTGGCGGTCCGCCTACGACACCACACCCGTTGACCCCGCCCGGGAGCGCGCCATGAACGGCCGATCCACACTCAACCGCCTCCTCCTGGCCATCAGCGGCCTGGTGCTGCTGGGTGGCGGGCTGTTGATCCTCACCGCAGCTCTCGACCTCTACCGTCGGGTTCACGTGGCTGCGCCCGCCGGCTGGCCGCTGACCACGCACAATGACGTCCTGCTCAGCAACGCGGACCGGATCCGCTGGAGCGACCAGGGCTGGTGGTGGTGGCCCGCCGTCATCGCCGGCCTCACGCTGGCGACCGTCCTGGCCCTCCTGTGGCTGATCGCCCAGTTCCGACGCCAACGTCCAGGCGCGGTGCACCTGGGCGGAACGCCTCCGCCCGACGGTGTCGAACTGCGCGGCCGCGCCCTCAGCGACGCCGTGGCCGCCGAAGCAAGCGCTCTGCCCGGCGTCGGGCGGGCGGGCGCCCACTTGAGCGGACGCCCGGCGCACCCCCGGCTCGACGTGGCCGTCACGCTGACGGATCACGCCGTACCCGCCCCGGTCCTGCAGGCGCTGTGTCACGGCCCGGTCGCGCACGCGCGCGAGAGCACCGGGTTGACCGAACTGCCCACCCGGGCGCGCTTCGACGTCGGCAGGCACAAAGCACGCCGCGTCGAATAGGGCGCCCTCATCGGGCGCGGTGGGCACCGGCAAGGCCGCCCGCTCCGTCCCACGCCCCATCAGGGACGCGGGGGGACGCGCAGGGCGAGCAGCGCGGTGTCGTCGCTGGCCCAGTCACCCGTGTGCTCGGCGATGAGGTCGCCGAGGTGGGTGACGATGCCCTGCGCATCCATTTCTCGGCAGGCGGCGAAGGCGGAGGCCAGTGCTTCCTCGCCGAACTGCGGCCGGGCGCCGGAAGACGCGGTGCGACGGGCCCGGGCCTCGGTGGCGCCGTCGGTGTAGAGCAGCAGCGCGTCGCCGGGGGCGAGCCGGAACGGCACGTCGGTCAGCCTGACGTCGGCGAGGATGCCCAGCAGGCTTCCCGACCGTCCGACCTCCTGGATGCGGCCGTTGGCCCGGCGGATCAGGGCCGGGGGGTGTCCCGCGGTGCACAGCCGCCCCGCGATTCCCGCGGGTGTGGTGCGGAAAGTGGCGTAGACGGCGGTCAGGAACCGCTCTCCCTTGCGCTGCTCCATGAGGGCGGAGTTGAGGTGATCGAGCACCGAGGCGGGGGACTTGTGCTGGGTGGCCTCGGCGCGCAGGGTGTAGCGGGCCAGGGCGGTGACCTTGGCGGCTTCGGTGCCCTTCCCGCACACGTCGCCCATCACGGTGCACCACCAAGGCCCCTTGGCCCGGAATAGGTCGTAGAAGTCGCCCACCACGGTGCTGCCACCGGCCGCCGGCAAGTACGATGCGGCCGTCTCCAGGCCGGGAACCTTCTGCAGTACCGGGGGCAACAGGCTGTCCTGGAGGCTGCGGGCCAGCGTGCTTGCGGTCTCCAGGGCGTCCTGGGCAACGGCCAGCGAGGTGCGCAGGTTGATCTCGTTGCTGGCCGCGCGGGCGATCGTGGCCAGTTCCGCCAGTTCCTGGGGCTGCCAGGCGTGCGGATTCTCATCCACCACGCTGATGCTGCCCAGCACCTCTCCGCCCGGGGCGAGGATCGGGTACCCGGCCCAGGCTCCGATCTTCATACGCGTGACCGCGGGATGGCCGTTCGTGCGGGGGTCGGCGGCGGCGTCCGCGACCACGAACGGCTCCCCGTGCCGGCCGACCACAAAGGGGCAGAAACTCTCCCGGAGGGGGATCTGCCGCTCGGCCACCTCCCCGGCGTCCACCCCGACGCAGGACTTCCAGAACGAACGACGCTCGTCGACCAGGGTGATGAATGCCCGCCCGCAGCCGGTCACCGAGGCCGCGAGCTGGGCCAGGTCGTCGAATGCCGCCTCGGGGCCGGTGTCCAGCAACCCGGTCGCCTCCACCGCGGCCAGCCGCCGTCGGTCGGACAGTGCCACGGGCAGGCCGTCGGGCCGCGTCTCGCCTGGGATCGCGAGGCCCTCGTGTAAACGTCTCCGTGCCCCCACGACCGCCTCCGGTACATCAGAAAGTGTTGGATCGATCGCACACCGTCATCGAATGGACTGTCACACGACTACCGTAGCCACCAGCGGTCCGGTGCCGGGGACAAGGAAGACGATTGCCGGCGTGGGGCGGCGGTGCTGCCGTCCATGGCACCACCATGGAGACCCGTATCCTCGCTGCGAACAGGGACGCCTCGGAGCACCGTCAGCGCCGGCCCGCGCACGCAAACCGCGGGTCAACTCGCCTTCTCCTGCTCACTGACGTCGTTCTCCACGGCGCCGGCCAGCCTGCCGAGCATGCTGCGGTGCCGGAGCTGGATCAAACTCGATGGAGGACCCGACGTGCGGCCACCGGTCGTCGCTCTGTTGGGAATGCGAGGGGCCGACGACCCACTCGCCGTACCGCGAGCCGTCGGCGAGGGCGGCCCACACCTCCTCTGGGGACCCGCCCACCAAACGGTGCTGTACGGCCATGAGCTCCTCCCGTAAAGGCTTGTCACTGCCGATCAGAGGCCGGAATCCACTCCCGCGTGAAGGCGTACGTCCCCTTGCTGCCGGGCTCCCGGCCGCGGCATGCCGGAAGGGATCGACGCTGCTGGACCGCCTGGACCCGCCCGGGTGGGGTCCGGGCCTCGTGGGGTGTTCACACGGCCGGCCGGACGGACACTTCCCACGCTACGCTCCACGGACCCCGCTGCGCACGCCAGGATCCGCAGGTCACATGCCGGTCAGAGGGCGGCCAGGGCGATCGCCGCGTAGTGGGTCGTGAAAGCAGCCAGGGTGAAGGTGTGGAACACCTCGTGGAACCCGAACCAGCGCGGAGAGGGATCGGGTCGCTTCGTCGCGTACACCACTGCGCCTGCGGTGTAGAGAACTCCGCCGGTGACGATCAGGACCACGACCACGCGCCCGCCGACGCGCAGGAAGTCCGGTAGGAGGAAGGCGCCTGACCAGCCGAGCGCAAGGTAGCAAGGGGTGGACAGCCAGCGGGGTGCCCCCACCCACAGCACCCGGAAGGCGACTCCGGCGAGTGCGCCGGCCCACATGAGTCCCAGCAGGACGGCCCGTCTGTGCTGGGGAAGCAGGACCATGGTCAGGGGTGTGTACGTGCCGGCGATGATCACGAAGATGTTGGCGTGGTCCAGCCGGCGCAGGACCGTCTCCCCGCGAGGACGCCAGGTGCCGCGGTGGTAGAGCGCGCTGGTGCCGAACAGCAGCCACGCGGAGGCGGAGTAGATTCCACAGGCGAGCGTCGTCAAAGTCGTGCGTGCAAGGCAGATCAGTGCGATGCCCGCGATCAGTGAGGCGGGAAACATGCCGGCGTGCAACCAGCCACGGAGTCTCGGTTTCAGCGGTTCCATGGCCCCGGCGGCCGCCTCCGCCATCTCGCCAACCTGGTGGGCGGCCCCCGCGGCTCCGTGTCCGGTTGCCTCGGCGAGACCGACCGCTCGCTGACGCGTCCCGTCTGCCCTGTGACCAGGAACTGCGCTGGTGGGCACGGCGTGGGCCGTGAAGTCCGGCTGCCTCAGAGGCCGCTGGACGTCATCTGCGCACATACACCCCATGCTAGGAGCCCGCCCACGTCGGTGCATGAGGTGGCAGGGCGACTCACGGACCGCGGAGGCGCGGATCGGGTGGCCGCAATTCTCCATGGCGTTCCGCTCTCCACATGCGCCTGCTGACGTCACAACCCAGACTGGAGATAGCGGAGCGAGCAGCGCGGCCACTGCCCGCCACCCCACGTGGGCGCTTCGCCCTGACGAGCGAGCCGCCGTTCCCGGCGACGGCGGGCGCCACCCGGAACACCAGCTCGGTAACCCTCTCGAAGGGAAACTCGATGAACGACGTACCCAAAGTCGCTCTTGCCGTCGCGGTGGCCGGAGGTTACATCCTCGGCCGGACCAAGAAGGGGCGGCTGGCCTTCGGCATCGCGACCTACCTGGCCGGACGGCGGGTCGGCCTCGAACCCCAACAGCTGCTGACGGAAGGGGTCAAGAGGCTGCGAGAACTTCCGCAATTCGAAGAACTCAGCGAGCAGCTACGCGGTGAGGCTCTGAAAGCCGGCCGTCAGGCGATGGGCGCGGTTGCCGACCGCAAGCTCTCGGCGCTGGCCGACTCCCTGCAGGCACGCACTGAGCGCATAGGCAAGCGCAAGGAAGAGGAGCCGGAAGAGGAGGAGCCCGAGGACGAATACGAAGAGGAAGAGGAGGAGCCCGAGGAGCCCGAGGAGGAGGAAGAGGAGGGAACATCCGAGGGTGAGGCAGAGACGGAAGAGGAGGAACCGGAGAAGCCCGAGCCCAGGCGTCGCCGGGCAGCTCGCAAGGAAGCGGGCCGGGACGAGGGTGCGCGCAGTCCTGGTGGAACCCGCCGCCCCGCCAAGGCGGCTCCCCACAAGGCGCCGGCCAGGAAGACGACAGGGAAGAAGACGGCGCCCGCGAAGAAGACGACGGCGGCGAAGAAGTCCTCCGCTCCCGCGAAGAAGACGGCAGCTGCGAAGAAGGCCTCCGCTCCGGCCAAGAGGACGGCGGCGAAGAAGACGGCGGCGAAGAAGGCATCCACACGGCGGAGGTAGGCCCATGGCCGGCACGACACGCGAAGGCGAACAGGGCTCGGGGCTCGACCAGTTGCGCGGCGCGTTCACGAGCTTCCTGGGGGCCCAGGTACAGAATCTGGCGGACAAGGCCACGGACAAACTCGGCGACGTCACCAGCGGGCTCCAGGGTGTAGCTGACGGGGGCGGCGTGCTCCCCAAGGCGGGCCTGCGAATGCTCCAAGGGGACTCACCGGTCAAGGCTCTGATCGGTGAGAAGGCGAAGAGCATCAAGGACAACGTCGTCGACAAGGTCAAGGGGGTGTTCGGCGGCGGAGGGGGCAAGGGCCGCAAGTCCGGTACGCCCAAGGTCATGAACATCATTGAGGTGCTGGACGTGGGTGTGCCGTTGCGCTTCGCCTACGACCACTGGACTCAGTACGAGAAGTTCAGCAGCTTCACCAAGGGCGTCCGCAGTGCGTCACGGGGCAAGGAGGCGGACAGCGACTGGAAGGTCAAGGTGGGTCCGTCGACCCGCGGGTGGAAGGCCACGACGCAGGAGCAGGTGCCGGACGAACGCATCGTCTGGACCTCGGAGGGCGCCAAGGGCACCACGCGCGGTTGCGTGAGCTTCCACGAATTGGCACCCAGCCTCACCCGCATCGTGCTCGTGGTCGAGTACTACCCCTCTGGCCTCTTCGAGAAGACCGGAAACATCTGGCGCGCCCAAGGGCGTCGTCTGCGCCTGGACTTCAAGCACTTCCAGCGTTACGTGACCCTCACCGACGAGGAAGCGGACGGCTGGCGCGGCGAGATCCGCGACGGCGAAGTGGTCCGGACGCACGAGGAAGCCATCGAGGAAGAAGAGCAGGCCGCCGAAGAGGAAGGCTCGGAGGAGCCTGACGAGTACGAAGACGAGGACGAGTACCCCGAGGGCGAAGAGGGGGAGGAAGAGGAGGGCGAGTACCCGGAGGACGAAGAGGAAGAGGAGGACGAGTACCCCGAGGGCGAAGAGGAAGAGGAGGGCGACGAAGAGGAGGACGAAGAGGAAGAGGAGGACGAGTACCCCGAGGACGAAGAAGAAGAGGACGAAGAAGAAGAGGACGAAGAAGAAGAGGAGGGCGACGAAGAGGAGGAGGGCGACGAAGAGGAGGACGAGGAGCAGAGTCCTGATCGCTCCTCCGGGCGGGCACGTGGCGGCCGCAGGCGGCGATGATCAGCCACCCCCAGGAGGACGCGGGCTCAGGAGTCGGTGAGCATCCCCGCACGGAGCTTGGAGAGCAGCCGCGAGAGCAGCCGGGATACGTGCATCTGGGAGAGCCCGAGTTCGACGCCGATCTGGGACTGGGTCAACTCCTGGCCGAACCGCATCTGCAAGAGGACACGTTCGCGCTCACCCAACTGGTCCAGCATGGGCGCGAGCGCCCGCAAGTCCTCGACCTTCTCGATCGCCGGGTCGCAGGCACCTATCGTGTCGGCGTAGGAGCGGCTGCCACCCTCACCCTCCTCGTCAGTGGGCAGATCGAGGGAGCCGGCGCTGTAGCCGTTGGCGGCGACCATACCCTCGATGACCTCCTCCTCGCCGATCTCCAGGTACGCCGCCAGTTCCGCCACACTGGGCGGGGCGTCGAGGACCGCAGTGAGGTGGTCACGAGCCTTGGCGAGTTCCACCCGCAACTCCTGCAGGCGTCGCGGCACGTGCACGGCCCAGGAGGTGTCGCGGAAGAACCGCTTCATCTCTCCGACGATGTAGGGAACGGCGAAGGTCGTGAACTCGACCTCGCGGCTCAGGTCGAACCGGTCGATGGCCTTGATCAGGCCAATGGTGCCGACCTGCAGGATGTCCTCCTGCTCCTCGGGACCGCGGCTTCGGAAACGACGGGCGGCGAAGTGGACCAGAGACACGTTCATCTCGATCAGCGTGTTGCGCGCGTAGCTGTACGCGGCTGTGCCCTCTTCGATGCTCTGCAGCCGGTCGAAGAACAGCTTCGACAACTGGCGGGCATCCTTCGGCGCGATGGTGCCGGCGTCCTCGATCCACGGCAGACCCGCGTCCTGGAGGGCCCGTGTGGGCGCCGATCCCGCAGGGTACTCGATGACGTCCGTGGACTGCTGCGTGGATACCGTCACGTCATCACCCTTGAGTTGTCCGCCGTGTCAGCCACCGTGTGCCCCGAACAGCCGGTCTCATGCAGGCCCGCACCATGATGCGCCGGGAGACGTCAACGGTTCCGGGCGCCGTCGGCCGTAGTGCAGCCTCGTCCACGATCCCCATCCGCAGGCCCTTGGGCGGGCCACATGAGGTGGATCTCTAGCTGAGCAGCCCTCGAATGACCACCTCGGCCAAGGAGTCCGTCTTTTGCCGCCACTCGTCGGTCCGCGGATCCCCCGCTTCGTTCGTGCGGCGCACGAGTTGATTTTGGGCCATGACGACTGCGGGTCCCGTGAGCGCGCTGAACAGTACGTCCATGTTCATGGGCGGCATCCGGCCCGAAGCAATGAGCCGCTGCGCAAGCGGTTCGAGTTTGTCCAGGAATCGGCCGGTGTACTCGCTGTACAGATAGTTCAGACGGTCTGACTCGAAAACGGACTCATCGGAAATTATGCGGTTCGCGTGGGGCATGTTCGCGGCCAGGGAGTGATAGGTCCGAACGACGCACTTGAACTTCTCGACATCGTCCAGGTCACCCTCGAGGATGGTGACGAGCTGCCGCATGGGAGCCCTGAGGGCATGGTCGACCGCCGCGCGCCAGAACTTCTCCTTCGAACCGAAGCGGTCGTTGATGAAGTTGTGGTTGACCCCCAGGCGCTTGGCCAGTTCGCGCACGGACGCACCCGGGTAGCCCAGTTCGGCGAAGGCTTCGAGTCCGCGTTGGAGGATCTCGGAATCGGTGAGGTCGACCTGTGGCGTTCTCACCCGACGGCGGTGGTCCTGCCTGTCGTCCATCGCGCCGTGTTCCGCCACTGACACCTCGCTCGTACTCCTGGTTTCCTCGGCCGAGCGACGGAATCCCTGCCGCCGGTCGGAAGCCACGCCACCTGAGCCGCGGCCCGCAACCGCCCGGTCGGATCGAGGGCTCGGATCGGCTACGAGAGGCGGCGTCCGGTCCAAAGATTACCGTCGTGCGTCGACAGGAGCGCGCAGCGGCCCACCCGCCCGCGCAGCGGCCAGGCGCCGGGAAACCGGTGCGGGCGCCGACAGGAGGAACGGACCCCACTTGCCTGACAGCTGTCAGAACCGGCTAGTCTGACGACTGTCAGGCGCCGGGGTCGACCGCGCCTGCTACCACTGTCAGGAGTTCTGGATGAGTCTTCCCATGCTGCAGATAGACGCCGACGACCCGCGCTGGACGAAACGTGGAGCCATCCATGTGCCCGCTGGCGAAGGCATCACCAAGTGGGTGTCCGACAGCGTCTACTCGGTCAAGGTCCACACCGGCGTCACCGACGGGCACCTGGGCTTCGTCGAGGCGGACGTACCGCCCGGCGCCGGGCCGGTGGCGCACGTCCACAACCGCAACAGCGAGGCCTTCTACCTCCTCGACGGTGAACTCGAGTTCCTCAACGGCGACGAGAAGATCATCGCGCGATCGGGGGACTTCCTGTACGTTCCGCCGGGCACCCGGCATCGCTTCCTGAACAAGAGCACCCGCCACGCCAAGCTCCTCTTCCTGTTCACCCCCGGCGGTCCCGAGGTCCTCTTCATGAGGGGCGACGAGCCGGTACCGGGCGTGCCGGCCCCCGTCTGGGACGCCCAGCGATTCGCCGTGTACGGGGAATCGCTCGGCGATCTCGACATCGACTCGCCCGTGATGCCGGAAAGCTGACCTGGTCGCCCAGAAACGGGCACATCCGCTGGGCGCTATAGACAACCGGTCGTGTACATTGCTGCAATCCACCCGTGCGCCGGGCATTGGCGCACGGGTGGATTGGCCCGCCGGAACGCCACCGTCCCTATAGCCCGGAAATGCCGCCCCCGGCTACTCACGCCGATGGAATGTACGCCACGCGCTGCCAGACGGAGGTGGCCGTACCGGGCCACCTCTGTCTCTGCGGGGCCGCCGGTGACGGGAGCTCGGCCTCCCTGGGGCCGATCCAGGCAGTGCGTCGGCTTGGAATCACCCCGACGGGCCTGACCGCCAGTCGGGGAGGTCCTCGAAGTGCACGTCGTAGCGGTGCTGCTCGGGGAGAAGTGACGCGAATTCCGCCTCGCCACGGCTGATGGCTGCCAACTGCTCGAAGTAGCCGAACCGTTCGATGCCAGGGCTGAGCACGACGACTACGTCGGCCACCTCACCCTCTGCCGCCCCGAACACGTGCGGCAGGCCGGGCGGAATGACGACGAGCCCGCCCTTTCCCACTGTGGTCAGAGTGTCGCCGAGACGGAAGAGCATCGTCCCGTCCAGTACGTAGAAGAGCTCGTGGGAGAGCTTGTGGTGGTGCGGGGGTGCACCGTCGGCGCCGGTTGCGAGGGTGAGCCGACTGGCGCTCACCGCGCCCCCGTCGGCGAGCAGCTCGAATGCGCCGTCGGTAAGTGACGCCCCGGCTGCCTCACCGGGTTGCACCACCAGGGCGGTGGCCATGGACTCCATGATGACTCCTTCGATCAGGTGTAGTGGTGCCGGTGGTTCCTCAGGAGGTCAGTCCCAGGCCCCGCCGCCGTTGACCCCCGCGACCGTGCCCGTGATGAACCCGCTGTCCTCGCCGGCGTAGAAGGCGACGGCCCGGGCCACATCGTCGGGCTTGGCCATCCGGCCGAGCACGGTCTGCGCCGCCTGGCGCTTCCTGTGCAGGTCGCCGAGGACATCGGCGATGCTGGTCTCGTCCACCGGGCTCGCGGCCACCACGTGGACGGTGATCCCGCGAGGCCCCATCTCCTGCGCGACGTAGCGGGCGAACTGGTTCAGGGCCGCCTTCGAGGTTCCGAGTGCCACCATCCGTTCCCGGGGCTGTCGGCTCGTCCCGGTGCTCATGAGACGATCCGGCCGTAGCCGCGCGCCGTCATGCCGGGGACGACGGCCTTGGTCACCAGAAACGCGGCCCGCATCTCCTCCTCCAGTTTCGTGCCCAACTCGTCCCACGACATCTCCTCGAACGTCTTCACGGCGGTCGTGGCGCGACGACCACCGGATCCCCGATGAGCGTCCGCCCCGGCGGCCGCCGCAGCCTCCCACCGACAGGGCGGGTGCGTGGGAAAGGAGAGGTGCGGCATGACTGATCTCAAGCAATTCGACGACATGCGGGTGGTACGGCTCGTGCCCATCGCGGGGGCCTTGCTGGGGGTACTCACGATCTGCGCGGCCGTTCCCCTGCGCGGTCGGGTGAAGAGCGCCTGCCGTCTCCTGCAGCTGGTTGCGGCACCGGCGGCGGCCGTGGCATGCGGCAGGCTGCTCCGGCTGTACCGCCGGCGGGTGGCGAGTTCCCTCGCCGTCTCCGACGCCGTGCAAGATGTGCTGCTGCGACCGCTTCCCTCGCGTGTCGGCGGCCTCGACCTCGCTTCCGTCTACCACGCCTGCGGCGGGCAGGCCCGGGTGGGCGGGGACCTCTACGCGGTCGCCCGGGCCGACGCGGCGACCCGCATCATCATCGGCGACTTCCGGGGGAGAGGGCTGCCCTCGTTCCTCGACGTCATCGCCATCCTCGGAGCCTTCCGTGAGGAGAGCTTCCTGCGGTACCTGGCCGACGCGGACGACGACGCACGCTGCGACGCGGACGAACGCTTCGCGACGGCGCTGATCCTGGAGGTGCCGGACGGTGAGCCCGACGCCCGCATGGTCAACTTCGGCCATCCGCCCCCGGTGCGGGCACGCTCGGGAGAACTGGTCCTGCTGCCCGGCACGCCCTGCCCGCCGCTCGGGCTCAGCCCGCTGTGCGACATCCGCGCCCATGAGAACGCCTTCGAACTCGGCCCCCACGACACGCTGTTGCTGTACACCGACGGCCTCATCGAGGCCCGCGACTGCAGCGGGACCTCCTTCCCGCTCCTGGAACGCGCCACCTCGTGGACCTGGCATGACCGGCACCGTTTCTGTCACGAGCGCCTGCACCACGTCCTGGCGGAGATCGTCGAGGACATCGTCGCCCACTGTGGTGCCCTGCCGGCCGACGATCTCGCGATGATCGCGCTGGCCCGCCACGGAGAGGGGGGTGGGGCGGTCCTTCCCTGCCCGGCGGACCCCGACCCGTCGGAAGGCGTCAGGCCCATGCGCTGGCGCTGATCATGAACGGCACCTCGCCGTAGCCGCCGGTCAAGGGTGCCCGGGAAGATCGGCGAGGACCATTCGGCGCCACGCGGCCGGGGAGATGCCGTAGGCGGAATGAAAGGTCCGGCTGAAGTGCGCGGGACTGACGAAACCCCATCGCTGCGCGATCGTCGCCACGGTCAACCCGGCCAGGTCAGGACGTGCGAGATCCTCACGGCAGGCTTCCAGCCGCTGGTGGTGGATCCATCGGCTGAGCGTCATGTCCTCGCCCTGGAACAACTTGTGCAGATAGCGCACGGAGATGTGGTGCGCGGCCGCGATCACGGCCGGGGAGAGTTCCGGTCGGCCGAGGTGGGCCTTGATGTAGTCGCGCACGAGCAGCCGCATCGTCTCCTCGGCGGTGGGCGTGACGTCGGCGTCGAGCCTGCCGTCGTGTGCCACGAGCGCGGTCAGCACGTCGAGCATCCCCCGCTCCAGGTACTGCTGTGCTCCTGCCAGGCAGGTCTCGGACGCCGCCGCCGCGGCGAGCCTGGTCACGTACGCGGCGAGAATTCCGCCGATGTAGTGGTTTGGGCGATACGGCCGGCCGATGGCGCGGGCCAGGTACGCATCGGGAAGGTCCAGCATCTCGAGTGGGATGGAGGCGATGTTCTGACGGAAGCTGCCGGGAAAGTCCCTGAAGAAGGGTCGCCGGGAGTCGAGCAGGACCAATTCCCCGGGGGTGAGGAGCGTCTCGCGTCCGTCCTGCGCCACGACGCTGCTGCCTGCTTCCTGCAGGCTCACGATGAGCGCGTTGCCGGCGTCGTTGGCGATGATCCCTCTGGTCCGGGCCATCCGTTGAGGGCTTGCCTCGACGTGGCCCACATGGATGGCACCGACCGAGGCCAGCCAGAGGGATCCGCACAACGTGCCGTCCTCTGGAGGCCGGATCTCAAGCCTGGTGACTGCCTGGTGGACTGCGTCCGTCCAGTACTCCGCCTTCTCGTGGGGTGGAAGGATGTTCGTACGAAATGCCTGGTTCACGATGTCACCGCGTCAGCGAAAGCGAAATCTGATGACGGCCCGGGCCCTCTCTGTGGCGTGCCCGAGGCCGCCGCCAGCTCCAACAGGGGCATGCTAAATCGATTCATCCGGGTATGGGCCGAATTCAGATAAAGACTGCGGTTTGTCCGCAGGGCGCATCCTTGCGATCCCTCCCCGCGACTTCCTTGCCGCGTCAAGCAATTTGTAGGGTTGTTGCATCAACCTGCGGGGAGGTCATGGGCGCGATCGGGCGGAAAGCGCCTGCCGCCAGGTTGTGGGGATGGAGCAGCCCGCCGGTACACCGGCGGGCCGCCCGCATGTCCCCTGGCCGCGCCGGAGCGAGTCGCGCCGGGGCTCACCTCCCGTCCCCGCGAAGCGGGCTGCGGCGCGTGCCCTTCCGCTGGGAATGGCTGCGGCCGGTGCTCACGGCTCCGTGGGACGGGTCCTCGTCGTCGTCCACGAGGGGCGCGTCGCGGGTGCGTCGGCGCCCGCCGGCTCATGCCCGGTACGTCGGGGTCGGTCCTGCCCGGGCGCCGCGGTCGGGCTACGGCCGCGCCCTGTGGCGGGCCGCGATGGACTACGGGGAGAGCCCACGGGTTTGACGGCGCGTAGCCAGCACAGGCCATCGTGCGCCGTCGGTGCTTCCGCGTGCCCCGTCCCTCATTCGGGTGGTCGATGGCATCATTGCTGCCCATGACATCCGGGCCCGCCTTCCGCCTCGCGCGTGCCGCGGTGTTCGCGGCCGTGTGCGTGGCGGTGACGGGTCTCGGACACGCCCTGATGTCGCGGGCGGTTCCCGGTTGGGCGGTGGGGTACGGGTTCGCCGCCACCACCGCCGGAGCGTGGTGGCTGGCGGGTCGCCGTGAGCGCGGTGCCCCGGCGGTCATGGCGGCGACCGCGGCGGCCCAGTTCGCCCTGCACGGCTGGTTCAGCCTCGCCCAGGCTTTCGCCGCCGCCCCCGCCGATATGACGGCCGGCCACCGGTCTTCGGCCGCCGTGGCCGCGATGCCCATGAGCACCGCCGCCATGGGCGGCTGGTCCACCGGCATGGTCTCCGCCCACGCCCTGGCCGCGGTCCTGTGCGGGCTGTGGCTGTGGCGCGGTGAGGCCGCGGCCTTCCAACTCGGCCGCTCCCTGGCCGCTTTCGTCTTCGCTCCACTGCGCCGGGCTTCGCGCGTCCGAGCCGTCGTCACGTCACCCGCCCCTGCGACGCCCGCGTCCTTCCACGTCCCCCCACGCCTGGACCACCAGGCGACCCTGTGGCACAGCGTCACACGACGCGGCCCCCCGCGGCCGGCGATCTGCTCCTGACCGTCCGTCACGCCCCGTCGCGGTGACGGGCGCAGTCCGGCGTGCCCACGCACACCGTCCGCCCGGCGCATCCACGCGCGCCCGGTGCCGGAACGGCAGGCCCGCCACGCCGTACCGCCGTGAAGGCGGACCGAATCGTCGGCTTCATGAGCGCCCGCGCCCAGTGCGCCGGGCGCCGATTGGGGATGCACGCATGACTTCGACACAGGAACAAACGCCAAGGGACGACCGCGACGAAGCCGCGGTGGCCGTCGCGGAGGCCGACGGCCCCGCCGTACCGCCGGCCACCTCGGGGACCGGTCCCGTACGACCCGGCCGTTCGTGGAAGGGCGTTCGGGCGCTGCTCGTACGGCTGCACTTCTACGCGGGGGTGTTCGTCGCCCCCTTCCTGCTCGTGGCCGCCCTGACGGGGCTGGCCTACACCGTCACGCCCCAGCTCGACCAGCTCGTCTACGGCGACCAGCTCGGTGTGGCGGAGGTGGGTGACGAACCGCGCCCCCTGGCGGAGCAGATCGCCACCGCCCGGGCGGCCCACCCGGAGGGCACGCTGTCCTCGGTGATCACTCCGTCCGGCCCGGAGGAGACCACGCGGGTGGTGCTGTCGCTGCCTGAACTGGGCGAGAACCAGCGCACGGTGTTCGTGGACCCGTACACGGCCGAGGTCAAGGGTGAGCTGACCACGTGGTACGGCTCGACGCCGCTGACCACCTGGATGGACGACCTGCACCGCAACCTGCACCTCGGTGAGACCGGGCGTCTGTACTCGGAGGTCGCCGCGAGCTGGCTGTGGGTGATCGTGGCAGGGGGCCTCGTCCTGTGGCTGGGGCGTGCCCGCGGGCAGCGTGCCACGTCGGCACGCGGTGTGCTGCTGCCCGACCGCTCCGCCCGGGGCGTACGGCGTACCCGCAGCCGGCACGCGGCCACGGGCGTCTGGATCGCCGTCGGCCTGCTCGCTCTCAGCGCCACCGGTCTGACCTGGTCCCACTACGCCGGTGACCGGTTCGGGCAGCTGCTCGACGCGGCCAAGGGAAACGCCCCCGAACTGGTCACCTCCCTGCCCGGCGGAGCCGGGGCGACGGAGGGCGAGCACGCGGGGCACGCCGGACACGGCACGGACCAGGGCGCGGCGTCGGCGGACCCCGCCGACTTCGACGCGGTCCTCGGGGTGGCCCGCGACGCCGGGCTGGGCGGCCGGGTGGAGCTGACGCCGCCCACGGACGACGCGGCCGCCTGGACGGTGGCCCAGGACGACGACCTGTGGCCGGTCCACTACGACCAGGTCGCCGTCGACGCCGCCAGGGGCCAGGTCACCTCGGAGAGCAGGTGGGCCGACTACCCGGTCCTGGCCAAGCTCAGCAAGCTCGGCGTCCAGGGCCACATGGGCCTGCTGTTCGGCATCGTCAACCAGATCCTGCTGGCGCTGATCGCGCTCGGCCTGATCGCCGTGATCGTGTGGGGCTACCGGATGTGGTGGCAGCGCCGGCCCACGCGTGGCGACCGCACGGCGGCACTCGGCAAGGCCCCCGTACGGGGGACGTGGCGGCAGCTGCCCCTGCCGTTGCTGATCATCGGCGTCCCGGCCGTCGCCGCGCTCGGCTGGGCGCTGCCCCTCCTGGGCATCACGCTGCTCGGATTCCTCGTCGTCGACACGGCGGTCGGGCTCGTACGGCGGAACCGAACCGCCTAGCGTCGAAGGGGAGACAACGCCAACTGCCTCCGGTCCGGCACGCCCACCGTGCCGGACCGGAGGCAGCTGCGTCTTGTGGGGCAGCGCCGCAGACGCGGTCGCCACCGAACGTGACGGGAGCCGGGCGCAGCGTCCCCTCGCCGCGCTCACCCACATGCGACGTCCCTGGCGGGCGGTGACACTGGAGAGAGCGGCGCCTGAAGAAGGTGGGCCATGACGACCGTCGAAGAAGTGGTCGAGATCGCGGTCCCGGTACGTACCGCGTACAACCAGTGGACCCAGTTCAAGAGCTTTCCGCGGTTCATGTCCGCGGTGAGGAGGGTCGAGCAGATCAACCCCTCGGTCACCCACTGGGTCATCGGGATCGGCCCGTTGCACCGGGAGTTCAAGGCGGAGATCGTCGAGCAGCAACCGGACTCGCACCTCGTCTGGCAGAGCCTGCGACGCAGCCCCTACCACCGGGGCACGGTCTCCCTCCGCTCCGTGGCAGCGGACCGCACCGAAGTGACCGTGCGGATGGAGACCACACGCCGCGGCATCGCGGACACCGTCACGAGTGCCCTCGGGGTCGCGCGCCGCGTCGTCCGGGCGGAGCTGCGCAACTTCAAGGAGTACATCGAGGGCATCGGCGAGGAGAGCGGAGCCTGGCGGGCGTCCATCCACAACGGACACGTGCGGCCGCTGGAGCCGGAACCGCCACGGAGCCGGGTCCCGCGGTGGCCGGTCGGATGAGCGATCCGCGGACGAGAGAACGAGGGACGCACGTCATGAAGAAGGCCCCCCGAGAAGAGCCGGACGAAGCGCTCGGCGTGACCCCGCCCAAGGAATGGGCCGCGGGAGTGCCCGCCGTACGGCACGCGCTGGAGTACTCCCTCGAGGAGACCTCGGTCGCGCGCACCGGGGTGACGCTGCTGACCATGAACCAGGTGGACGGCATCGACTGCCCCGGCTGCGCCTGGGCGGATCCCGCTCCCGGCCACCGGCACCGCAACGAGTACTGCGAGAACGGTGCCAAGCACATCAACGACGAGGCCACGACGCGGCGCATCCCCGCCGAGTTCTTCCGGCGGCACTCGGTCTCCGAGCTGGGACGGGGGTCGGACCTGTGGCTGAACCAGCAGGGCCGGCTCACCGAACCGATGGTCAAGCGGCCCGACTCCGACCACTACGAACCGATCAGCTGGCGCGACGCCTTCGAGCTGATCGCCGCGGAGCTGAACTCGCTCGACTCACCCGACGAGGCGGTCTTCTACACCTCGGGCCGGGCCAGCAACGAGGCCGCCTTCGTCCTGCAGCTCTTCGCCAGGGCGTTCGGCACCAACAACCTGCCCGACTGCAGCAACATGTGCCACGAGTCCAGCGGCACCGCCCTGCACGAGACCCTCGGCACCGGCAAGGGAACCGTCAGCCTGGACGACCTCCACCACGCCGACCTGATCTTCCTGGTGGGCCAGAATCCGGGTACGAACCATCCGCGGCAGCTCTCCGCCCTGGAGGAGGCCAAGCGCAACGGCGCCCGCGTCATCGCGGTGAACACGCTCCCGGAAGCCGGGTTGCTGCGGTTCAAGAACCCGCAGAAGCCGCGCGGGATCATCGGACACGGCACCCGGATCGCCGACCGGTTCCTGCACATCCGCAGCGGCGGCGACCTCGCGCTGTTCCAGGGCCTCAACAGGCTGCTGCTGGAGGCCGAGGACGCCCGGCCGGGCACCGTGCTCGACCATGACTTCATCCGCTCCAGCACCAGCGGTTTCGAGGAGTTCGCGCAGCACGCCCACGGCATCGGCTGGGAACAGATCCTGCCCGCGACGGGACTGACCCGCGAGGAGATCGAGGACGTGCGGGACGACGTCCTGCACAGCGAGCGCGTCATCGTCTGCTGGGCCATGGGCGTGACGCAGCACCAGCACGCTGTCCCCACCATCCGGGAGATCGTCAACTTCCTGATGCTGCGCGGCAACCTCGGCAGGGCCGGGGCCGGCGCCTGCCCGGTGCGCGGACACAGCAACGTCCAGGGCGACCGCACGATGGGCATCTGGGAACAGATGCCGGACTCCTTCCTGGACGCGCTGCAGCGGGAGTTCGGCTTCGACCCGCCACGCGCCCACGGTCTGGACTCGGTGAACTCGATCAAGGCCATGCGGGAGGGCCGCATCAAGGTCTTCCTCGGCCTCGCGGGCAACTTCGTCCGGGCCGCGCCCGACAGCGCGGTCACCGAGGAGGCCATGCGGCGATGCCGCCTGACCGCCCACATCTCCACCAAGCTCAACAGGTCGCACGCGGTCTGCGGACGGACGGCACTCATCCTGCCGACCCTGGGCCGCACCGAACGGGACGTGCAGCCCTGCGGCGAGCAGTTCGTCACCGTCGAGAACTCGATGAGCGAGGTGCACACCTCCCGCGGACGTCTCGAACCGGCCTCCAAACTGCTGCTCAGCGAGATCGCCATCCTGTGCCGGCTCGCCCGGCACACCCTCGACGGCAGGACCGGCATCCCGTGGAAGCAGTTCGAGACCGACTACGGCACGATCCGCCACCGCATCGCGCACATCCTGCCGGGGCTGCACGACTTCAACCGGCGAGTCGTCCGGCCGGGCGGCATCAGGCTGCCGAACCCCGTCAACGAGGGCGTCTTCGCCACCGCCACCGGCAAGGCCATGTTCACCAGCAACGCCTGGGCCATGCCGCAGGCCCCGGACAGGCACCTGCTGCTGCAGACCCTGCGCTCCCACGACCAGTGGAACACCATCCCGTACACCAACAACGACCGTTACCGGGGCATCCACGGCAGCCGCCGCGTCGTGCTGGTCAACCCCGCGGACCTGACCGAACTCGGGCTTCGCGAAGGACAGTCGGTGGACCTGGTGAGCGTGTGGAACGATGACGTGGAGCGCCGTGCGGAGGGCTTCGAGGTGGTCCCCTACCCGACCGCGCTGGGCTGCGCCGCCGCGTACTACCCCGAGACCCAGGTCCTGGTGCCGCTGGAGAGCGTGGCCGAGACCAGCAACCAGCCGACCTCGAAGGGCATCGTCGTCCGGCTGGAGCCCTCGGGCACCCACCCGGATGCCTCGCCGCTGTGATGTGGCCGGAGCGCCCGCCGTGCGCGCAGTACGCCGGAGCGCCCGCCGTGCGCGCAGTACGCCGTCGAAGGTCTGTCGGACGCCCTCGCCGACGAGCTCGCCCCGCTCGGCATCAAGGTCACCATGGTCCAGCCCGGTCCCACCGCCACGGCCTTCCTCGACAACCTCGACGTCGCGGCCGCCATCGACGACTACGACCAGACCGTCCGTGAGGTCCAGAAGGCCATCGGCGCACAGCCCGCGTCCGCGTACGCGTCACCGGCGCGCATCGCAGCGGGCATCCGAGCAGCCGCGGACAGCGACGCCCCGCCCCTGCGACTGGCCCTCGGCGTCTTCGGCGCGGACGCCATGGCGCGCCGCCCTCACCGCACGCCTGGCCGACCTGGACAGCTGGGCCGGCACGACGCGCGCGGTCGACGCGTGACCCCGGACGTCGGGAGCGGACGGGCCCCGGGCCGACGGCCCGGGGCCCGCGTGTGGAGCGCAGTGCCTACGCGGTGGTGCGGTAGGCGCGGTAGATCGTCTGCTTCAGGGTGTTGCCGTCGGCGTCGGTGAGCACGACGCGCAGCGAGACGGTGCCCGGGCGGGCGGGGTGGCGCAGTTCGAGCCGCTCACGGTCGGTGACCTTGGCCGGCTTCCAGCTCCTGCCGCCGTCGTAGGACACCGAGAACGCCAGCTTGCGGGCGATGCGGGCGGTGGCCGCGCCCTCGACCGTGAACGGGACGGTGAAGGCCCTGCCCGCCCTGGCCGTGCTGGCCGCCTGGAGCTTGGGCGTGAAGCGCACCGCCGACAGGGGCAGCCACGTCATGGTGTCGCCCGAGACGTGGGCGGAGCGGAAGGTCCACTCGGCCGTCACCCGGGTGCTGACCGCGGAGAGCGACGCGGCGCGGGATACGTCCGTGGTGAGCCGGTAGGCCCGCGCCTCGGCGGGCAGGGTGTGCGTGTCGCCGTCCAGGGGCGTGTCCGAGGTGAACACCGGCGTGCCGTCCGCGTACAGCGCGCTCGTGGCCCTGGTGTAGTCGGAGACGCCGACATGGCCCGCGCCGTCGGAGAACAGCGGCACGTAGGCGCTGAAGTCGTCGCCGAGACGGACCGCGCCCGACGCCTCCCCACCCGCGCTGTACAGGTGCGGGCCGAAGACGCCGATGTTGAAGCGCTGCGCGTACGTCCTGCCCGCGGCGTAGGCCCTGGCCCGGGTGACGGTCTGGCCGCCGTCCCACACGGGTTCGCCGTCCGCGCCAGGAGCGCCGTACTGGCCGGTGGCGTACTGCCACTTCACGGCCGGCAGGACGTAGTCGGTGACGGTGCGCGGCAGGGCGCCCTCCTCCGGGTGGAAGTCGAACCAGCTGCCGTTGGGCGTCAGGGGTGCGGCGACGAGGCTGCCGGTCTTGCCCGCGGCGGGCGCGCCGAGGGTGAGCACGAGCTTGGCGAAGTCCCGGCGGCGCAGCATCGCGGTGAATCCGGAGAGGTCGCCGGTGCGGTTCGAGGCCGGTCGGTAGTTCACCGTGCCGTGGGTCCACGTCCCGTTGTACTGCGCGAACGCCTCGCCTGCGGGAAGCGGTGCCCCGAGCTGCCCGACGCGCAGGTTGCCGAAGCTGCCCATGTCGTAGGTGGAGGTGTAGCCGGATCCGTTGTCGTTGACGCCGAAGTTGAGTGTGGCGTCGGTGTTCTCGGCCGCGCGGTCGGGCACGGTGATCCGGACGGGCCTGGCCTTGCGGGCGTCCATGACCAGGGTGGTGTCCCGGGTCAGCGAGAACTTCGGGTGCAGCAGCAGCGCCAGCTTCCCGTCGCCGGGGTCCGCCCCGGTGGAGACGCGGCCCTCGAGGGCGTAGCGGCCCTTGGGCAGCCGCACCGTGAACTCTCCGTCCGTGGGGTCGGAGCAGTCCCGCCAGATGTCGTTGCCCAGGCCGTACACGCCCGTCTCGGAATCGCCGGTGGGCTTGCCCCCCAGATCGAGGTGCCTGACCGTCAGGTTGTACGACTCCTGCTCGCGGTTCACGCCGATGGCGGTCCGCACGGCGGTCTCCCCGGCCGTCGCGGTCACGGAGCCGCCGAACGTGCCGTCGGCCGAGCCCGCGCGGCTGTCGGCGGTCACCGTGGCGGTCGCGGTGCCGGCCGCCGGGATCGTGAGCCGCTTCGGCGAGACGTCGAACATGCCCTCGGCGGCCGGCTTCCCGTCCTCGCCGAACGCCTCGGTCGCCAGGTCGACGGTGACCGGGCGGTCACCGTCGTTGCGGTAGGTGACCTTCTCGGTGACGGGCTCGTCGTCCGCGTGCGGCCACCGGGCGGTGCCGAAGTCCAGCGAGGTGGGGTTGCTGGTCACGTGCTGACGTATCGCCCGCGCGATGTCGGTGCGGCCGGTGCCCTGCGCGAACGCGGCCAGGTCAGTGGCCGGTGCGGCGGAACCGGTGAGGACGGCCTTGATCCGCCCGCCGGTCCAGTCCGGGTGCTGCTGGGCCAGGATCGCGGCGGCGCCCGCCACATGCGGGGTGGCCATCGACGTACCGCTCATCGACACGTAGCCGTCGGCTGCCGGGTCGCCCTCCACGCCCTCCGCGGCCTTGGCGGCGACGATGTCCACGCCGGGGGCGGTGAGGTCGGGCTTGAGGGAACCGTCGGCGGTCGGGCCCCGGCTGGAGAATTCCGCGATGGCGTCCGCCCGGTCCACTGCGCCCACGGTGAGCGCGGCGGCGGCGCTGCCCGGGGAACCGATCGTGCCCGCGGCGGGGCCGCCGTTGCCCGCGGCGATGACGAAGAGGGTGCCGGAGTCCGCCGACAGCCCGTTCACCGCCTGCTCGACCGGGTCGGTCTCCGGGGTGTCGTCGCTGCCGAGGCTGAGGTTGACCACCTTCGCGCCCTGGGCGACGGCCCACTGCATGCCGGCGATGATGCCGGAGGGGCTGCCCGATCCGTCGTCGCCGAGGACCTTGCCGCTGATGATGCGGGCGCCGGGCGCGACGCCCTTGTACTTCCCGTCCGACCGGGCCCCGGAGCCCGCGACGGTCGAGGCCACATGCGTGCCGTGGCCCACGCGGTCGACGGTGTCCGGGGACTCGGAGAAGTTCACCTGCGCGTCGACGCGGTCCCTCAGGTCCGGGTGCGTCGCGTCCACACCGGTGTCCAGCACGGCGACGGTGACACCGGCGCCGTCGTAACCGGCCGCCCAGGCAGCGGGGGCGCCGATCTGCGCCGTGCTGCGGTCCAGGCTCGCCGTGACCTTGCCGTCGAGCCAGATCTTCTCGACCTTGGCCGAGGTGGCGGTGGCCGACGAACGGGCGCTCGCGCCACTGCCGGTGAGGGTCCGCCAGAGCGCCGCGGCCTCGGACTTGCCGGCCCGCAGGGCGTTGCCGTTGATACTGGGCAGGTCGCGGGTGACGCGGGCGCCGGAGTCCGACAGCGTACGCGCCGCGATGGGACCGCCCTTGGTGTAGGTGACGATGAGCGGCAGGTCGGGCCGTGAGGAGTCGTCGTACCCGAAACCCACCAGCCGCGTCACGTCGAACAGTTGCCGGTCGGCCGTGCCGTCCGCGATCAGCCGTTCGGCGTCGCGCGGTACGGCGTAGGTGTCACCGCCGGCCGCGCGCGATATGCGGAACGCCATGCCTTCCCGGCCCTCGGCGGCCGTGACGCCGACGACCTTGCCGGTGGCGTCCAGCGTCACCTTGTCGCCGGTGACGAGGGTGACCGTCCGTCGTGTGGCGTCGGAACCCGTGCCGAACGCGGCCCCGGGACGCGATCCGGTCCGGGACGCGCCATCGGCCTGCGCGGCCTGGACCACTCCGACCGTTCCGCCCAGCAGGGCCGCGGCGATGGTGATGGCGGTGAAGGGGGCGAACGCCGTAACCGGTGCTCGTCTCTTGTGTGTCAAGGCATGCCTTTCTTACCGGGCACGGCGAAGCGGCCGGTGTCATGTGAAAAGGGCGAAGACCGCGGGAGTCAGACTGCCCATGCGGCCGGGCTCCGCCGGGGGTGATCTGCTCTCATCGGTTCCTCCCCATACGGGCCGGGCTCTGGTCGCGGTCCCCTGTTACCTGTCGGCCCCGTCCGCCGGGTTCCCGATTTCTCCGGACCGGTTTCCACACTCCCTCGGTCCCCCGTGCACACGATCTGCCGCGCACCCTGCCGCAGGCCGCCGACCCTTCCGCCGTGCCTGGCCTTCGGCAGGGTCCCCCGGAGGCCCGGGCGCGGCTCCCCACCGTCAGAGCGGCGTCAGGGTTTGCCGCTGAGCGCGATGGCGGCCTGACCTGCGGGCATAGCCTCATTGCCGGACGCGGGCCCGTGCCCGAGTCGCGCATCTCCCTCGCTCCCGGAGGAACACCATGTGCCTGTACGTGTACGGGGAAGACCCCGAACCCGCCGAAACCGACCCGGCTGGGCTCTTCTACGTCCCCGCCCAGTCGGGTTCCGCCGGCTGCGCGCCCCGCTACTTCACCGCCGACCGGGAGAACGCCGATGGGGCGGTGCCCGGCATCGACGGGGCGGCCGCCGTCGGCGACCTGGCGTCGCCGCCGTCCCGCAGTCGTACATGATGCTGTCCCCCGAGGTGCGACGGCCGACACCACTGCGGCACCGGCCTCCGAACCAACGGCCGGCACATGAACTGGAGCGCCTGGAAGGCCGGCAGCGCGGGCTGACAGCGCGGCCGCGAGCTGCCGTGGATACGGCGAAGGGCCAGTCGCGGCAGCCCGGTCGGGCGCGCTTTCGGCTCACGGATAGGCTGCGTCAACATGACGCGTGCGTGGCTCTTGCCAATGCTGCTCCTGGTCTGCGGCTCGGTTGTCGCGACGGGGCTGGTTCTCGGGGGCAGCCCCGGTGAGGCCGGAGCATTCTTCGTGGGGTTCGTACTGCTCGCGGGCGTGAACTCGCCGCTGGTCTTCCCCAAGGGGATCGGTGCGTCGGAGGCGCAACGCCGGAGCGCGCTCGACGGCCGCCCGGTCGTCTTCTGGCGGCCCGGCTGCAAGTACTGCCTGCGCTTGCGCGTCCGCCTGGGGCGGAGGGCCCGTGAGCTGCGCTGGGTCGACATCTGGCGCGACCCGGCTGGTGCCGCGGCGGTCAGAGCGGCCAACGACGGCAACGAGACCGTGCCGACCGTCGTCGTGGCCGGCCGGCCGCATACGAACCCTGACCCTGATTGGGTGCGCGAACAGCTCGGCCCGCCCGCTTGATCAGCAGCGACGGCTGCGCGGCACGGTCAGAGCCATCTGTTGCGGCGCAGGGCCCGGTAGATGAAGGTGCAGACGAGGGCGATGACGGCGAGAACTGCCGGATAGCCGTAGGGGGATCTCAGCTCGGGCATGTAGTCGAAGTTCATGCCGTAGATGCCGACGACCAAGGTGGGGAGGGCGACGAGGGCCGCCCAGGCGCTGATGCGCCGCATGTCGGCGTTCTGCTGGACGTTGATCTGGGCGATGCTGGCGCCGAGTATGCCGCTGACGAGTTCCTCGAAGGTGACGATCTGCTCGGTGACCCGTTGGTGGTGGTCGGCGACGTCGCGGAAGTAGGCGGGCACCTGGCCCGGTACGTGCGGGATCGGTTGCTCGCCGAGGTGCTGCAGGGCGGGGGCGAGCGGCATCACGGCGCGCTTGAACGCCAGGAGTTCCCGTTTGAGCTGGTAGATGCGTGCGGGGTCGACGGGGAGATCGGGGGAGAAGACCTCGCTCTCCAGGGTGTCGATGTCGTCGTCGAAGGCGTCGGCGACCTCCAGGTAGCGGTCGACGACCAGGTCGGCGACCGCGTGCATGACGGCAGCCGGACCGTAGCCGAGCTGCTGCGGGTCGGCCTGGAGTTGGCGGCGCACGTGGTCGAGGGGCGGAGCGCTGCCGTGGCGGACGGTGATGGCGAAACCGGGGCCGGCGAAGACCATGATCTCGCCGGTGTCGACGATCTTGCTGGTCGCGGTGACCTTGTCGTGGTTGACGTGGACGATGGTCTTCAGGACCAGGAACAGTGTGTCGCCGTAGTGTTCCAGCTTGGGTCGCTGGTGGGCGTGGACGGCATCTTCCACGGCCAGGGGGTGCAGGTCGAAGGCGTCGGCAACCTGCCGGATCTGGTCGGCGGTGGGCTCGTACAGACCGATCCACGCGAACCGCCCGGCTTGTCCGTCCCGCCGCTCCATGAGCGCGTCCAGATCCACCGGGCCGGGTATGCGACGGCCGTCCTCGTACAGAGCGCAGTCCTCGACCGCCGGCGGCAGCCAAGTGCCGTCCGCCCCGTCCCGCTGCGCCATCTGCTGTTCCCGACTCCTTGTGCGAGTTCCCGCACGGCGGCGATCCGTCGTGCGGTTCGTCCGGAGGGCCGGCCGGTTCGTGGCCGCCCGGGCGTCGCGGCACGGCCGGACCTCGTGAAGCGCACGAGCAGGATGGCGCCGACCCTCGATCGCGTGCCTTCCCCGTCCTTCCGCGTGCCCGCGGACGCGAGGTGCAGGCCGGCCTGAAGGCCCCACGGACTCCCTGCCCCCGGGCCGGCCTGCACACGTAGTGACCGGATAGCGCGTCGTCTTGTGACACGGACCGCCCGCGGCCGGCGGTTCGACATGACCGGCGGAAGGCCGTGTGGGGTGCGCCGCGGTCTAATCGCCGACGAACTCCACCGTCTCGGTGAGTGACGCCCGTGCCGGGCGGGGGTGACGTGCGGTGACGTCCTCGAACCCTATGGACATGCCGCAGAAGAGGATGAGCTCGCCCGGGGGAGCGAGGACCTCTGCGACGGTCTTGTGGTACTTCGCCCATGCCATCTGCGCGCAGCTGTGCAGTCCTTCGGTGCGGAGCAGCAGCATGACGGATTGCAGGTACATGCCGACGTCGGACCACTGGGGTCTGCCCATGTCGCGGTCGACGTAGCAGAACAGGGCGGCGGGTGCGCCGAAGCAGTCCCAATTGGCGGCGGCGGCCCTCTGGCGCGCCTCCAGGTCCTGGCGCTGGATCCCGAGGGCGCTGTAGCGCTGCTCCCCGAAGGCGGCCCGGCGCTCGCGGTACGGGGACTGCAGTGCCGGCGGGTACTGCTCGTACTCCGGATCGTCCCAAGCGTCGCCCGCGATCACCCGTTCGCCGGCGCGCTTCTTGAGCTCGGCCAGCGGCCCGCCGGTCACCACGTAGACGTGCCACGGCTGCAGGTTCGACGCGGAGGGGGACCAGGCGGCGGCAGCCAGCACGCGCTCCAGCACCTCGCCTGGGACCTGCCGGTCGGTAAACGCGCGGACTGCCCGTCGGCTCGTGACCGCCTCGTAGACATCCATGACCAACCACCTCCAAGAGCTTTAATTGCATGATTGACAGTTAAAGCAGGCGAAATGTGACACATGGGTGGCGCCTCGTCGTGCGCGGAGCCCGAGACCGCTGCGGCTGCCCTCCGTGGTACCGGCCCGGGTCAAGCCCGGTGTGATAAGTTAATACGAAGGTTCGTTTTTGTTCGGAGGATGGATCCATGCCCAAGGTCACGCCGGAGTACATGGAAGCCCGCCGCCAGCAGATCCTGGACGCGGCGCGCCGCTGCTTCCTGCGCGATGGGTTCCATTCGACGTCCATGCAAGACCTGTTCGCCGAGTCGGGCCTGTCGGCCGGCGCCGTGTACCGGCACTTCGCCAGCAAGAACGAGATGATCACGGCGATCGTCGAGGAGAGCGTGCGCGATGTCCTCGCCATGGTCCAGAGCGTCGCGAGGAATCGGCCCGGCGGTTCCTTCGGGGACCTCATGGCCGACGTCCTGGAAGTCGTGAAGGTCAAGACCGCCGAGCAGAGCATCGCCGGGCTCTCCGTGCTGGCCTGGTCCGAGGCGCTGCGGAACCCTTCGCTGGCCAGGCAACTCGACGATCTGATGGCCCAGATGCGCACGGCGCTGGCCGACGTCATCCGTGAGCACCAGCAGAGCGGCACCCTCCCGCGCGAGGTCGCTCCCGAGGCGATGGCCGCCGCGTTCATGTGCATGCTCCCCGGCTACATCCTCCAGCTGGCGATGGACGACTCCGCGCTGGACGGAGTGCCGGGCGCCCTGCGAGCGCTCTGGCCGGCTCCGGCGACGTCCTGACGCACGGGCCCGCCGCAGGCCTCGTGGGCACCCGGCTGCGCATCCTGCCCAACCACGCCTGCGCCACCGCCGCCCAGCACCACGGCTACCACGTCGTCGACAGCAGCAAGGGCACGGAGCC
>NZ_JBEXSX010000054.1:0-70373 GCF_040613835.1 Streptomyces sp. NPDC006207
GGCTTCCTGTTCAAGGAATCCCTGCACGGCTACGAGCTCAAGGAGCGCATCGCCGCACTCAACGGCCACGTCCGCCCGGTCAGCGCCCGCCCCCGTCGCCTTCAGCGGATCAGGCGAGCAGTTCCACCTCCGCCAGGGTCGACTCGGTGTCCAGGACCAAGCGGTACTGGGTGTAACCGCCCGGAGAGGCGACCGAGAAGGCCCGGGTCTGGCGGTCCCAGGTGAAGGACTCACCGGAGCGCTTGTCGAGGGTCTTCCAGTGCGTGCCGTCCGAGGAGCCCTGGAGGGTCCAGCCGGTGGGGGCCTTGGTGCGGTCCGACGACGAGGTCAGCGTGTACTGGACGGCCTTGGTGCGTCCGTCCACCGGAAGGTCGACGGTCGTGGCCGCCGCGTCCGTCGCCGAGGTGTTGTCGAACAGGGCGCCGTCGCCCTTGAGGGCGTCCGCGCGGGGCGCGGGCACCTTGTCGTCCTGGGTGATCGACACCGGCGCGGCGTTCTTGCCGGTGCCCCACGACGAGGGCTTCGGGCCCATGGCGAACTCCAGCACACCGCCCTTGGCGAGCAGCGAGTGCGGCAGCGAGGTCGACGTCCAGGAGCGGCCGTTGACCTTGAGGTCCTGCACGTACACGTTGCGCGTGCTGTTCTTGGGCGCCTTGACGACCAGGTCCTTGCCGTTCTCCAGGTGGACGGTCGCCTTGGTGAACAGCGGGGAGCCGACGGCGTACTCGCCGCTGCCCATCACCAGGGGGTAGAAGCCGAGCGCGGAGAAGAGGAACCAGGCCGACTGCTCGCCGTTGTCCTCGTCGCCGTGGTAGCCCTGCCCGATGGCGCTGCCGGTGTAGAGGCGGGAGAGCACCTCGCGGACGTTCTTCTGCGTCTCCCAGGGGCGGCCGGCCGCGTCGTACATGTACGTGACGTGGTGGGCCACCTGGTTGGAGTGCCCGTACATGCCCATCCGGACGTCGCGGGCCTCCGTCATCTCGTGGATGACGCCGCCGTAAGAGCCGACGAACTCGGGCGAGGCGGTCTCCGGGGTGGAGAAGTACGCGTCGAGCTTCTCCGCGAGACCGCTGCGGCCGCCGTACAGGTTGGCCAGACCCCGGCTGTCCTGCGGGGCGGTGAAGGCGTAGCCCCAGCCGTTGGTCTCGGTGTAGTCGTAACCCCACACCCGCGGGTCGTACTTCGCGGAGTCCACCCGCCAGTCGCCCTTGGCGTCACGCCCCTGGAAGAAGCCCGCCTGCGGGTCGAAGAGGTTGACGTAGTCCTGGGCGCGGTTGAGGAAGTACGCCGACTCCTCCTTGTAGCGCTTCTTGCCGGTCTTCTCGTAGAGGGCCTTGCCCATCTCGGCGATGCCGTAGTCGTTGAGGTAGCCCTCCAGCGCCCACGACAGGCCCTCGTGGGTGTCGGTGCTCGTGTAGCCGAGGAAGGGGGAGGTCGTCATCCCCTTGCGGCCCACGCCCGACTGCGGCGGGACGACCGTCGCGTTCTTCACGGCCGCGTCGTACGCCGCCTCGGCGTCGAAGTTCACGCCCTTGACGTAGGCGTCGGCGAAGGCCACGTCCGAGGACGTGCCCGTCATCAGGTCCGCGTAGCCGGGGGACGACCAGCGCGAGGTCCAGCCGCCGTCCTTGTACTGCTGCACGAACCCGTCGACCATCTCACCGGCCTGGCCGGGCGTCAGGAAGGAGTACGCCGGCCACGTCGTCCGGTAGGTGTCCCAGAAGCCGTTGTTGACGTAGACCTTGCCGTCCACGATCTTCGCGCCGGTGTGGGTCGGGGTGTCGGGACCGGGCATCGCGGAGAACGGGGACGCGTACTGGTACGTCGACCCCACCTTCTCGAAGCCGGAGTTGGGGTACAGGTACAGCCGGTACAGGCTGGAGTAGAGGGTCGTCAGCTGGTCCGTGGTGGCACCCTCGACCTCGACGCGGCCCAGCAGCTTGTCCCACTGCTTCTGCGCGCGCTTCTTCACCGTCTCGAAGGAGGTGCCGCCCGGGATCTCCTGGCGCAGGTTGTCCTTCGCCTGGTCGATGCTGATCAGGGAGGTGGCCAGCCGCAGCGACACGGTGCGGTCCTCGCCGGCGTCGAAGCGCAGGTAGCCCTTGACGCCGCTCGACGTGCCCTCCGTGACGGGCGCGTCGAACTCGCCGTACAGGAACAGCCGGGTGGCGCCGGTGGACAGCCCGGACTTCACGTCGGAGTAGCCGGTGAAGGTGCCGGTCTCCTTGTCGAGCGTCAGGCCCGCCTGCTCGGTGACGTTGTCGAAGAGCACGCTCGCGTCGTCACCGGGGTAGGTGAAGCGGAGCACGGCCGCGTGGTCGGTCGGGGCCATCTCCGTCTTCAGGCCGTTCTCGAACCTCACGCCGTAGTAGTAGGGGCGCGCCGTCTCGTTCTCGTGCCGGAAGGCCAGGGCCCGTGCGCCGCGTGCCGTGTCCGGGGTGCCGGAGGCGGCCGACGGCATCACCTGGAAGGTCTGCCGGTCGCCCATCCAGGGGCTGGGCTCGTGGCTGGCGCTGAACGCCTGGATCGTGGGCAGGTTGTCGGAGTTGTTCGCCTTGGCGTAGTCGTACAGCCAGTTGAGGGTGCCCGCGTTGGTCACCGGCGTCCAGAAGTTGAAGCCGTGCGGCACTGCAGTGGCCGGGAAGTTGTTGCCGCGCGAGAAGCTGCCGCTGGAGTTGGTCCCGCGGGTCGTCAGCGCGTAGTCCGACAGGTGCGCCTTCGGCTTCTCCTGCGCGAGCGGCTCCAGCGTCACGTCGTCCAGCCAGCCGCGGAACTTCGCCGGGCCCTTGGGGGAGTCGTACGCCACCAGGATGCGGTCGACGGTCTTGCCCGCGGCGACCGACCCGATCCGGGAGACGACGTCGTTCCACTGGTTGACGTAGAGCACCTTGGCCGCGCCCTGCCCCTGCGGGGTGAGCGCGAAGCCGTGCTCGTCGGTGGCGCCCAGACGGCTGAGGGAGGTGCCGTCGGTGAAGACCAGGTCCACCGAGACGTTGGTGGCGTCGTAGTCGCGGTCGCCGTCCGCCATCGACGGGTAGATCCGGTACGACAGCGCGGTGTCCCGGCGGACGGGGACGTCGACGTCGAAGACCTTGTTGTACGAGTACGCCCTGCCGTCGCCGGTGTGCCGGCCCGCGTAGCGCAGCGCCCGCGTACCGGTGAAGCCGGCGCCCGACTTCGCCGTCGGCGAGCCGCTCGGGCCGCGGTCGACGAGCGAGAGCATGTCCTGCGGCACCGGGTCCCCGGTGGAGCCCGTGGACAGCTGCAGGTCGGCGAGCTGCGTGATGCCCGACGCGCCGTTGTTCCTCGATATGTCGATCCGGAAGTGCTGGTACTCGGCGGGCTCCGCGAGGTCGTACGACTTCGTCTGGAACCGCTCGGGGAAGGACTCGCCGGAGCGGGTGTCCAGGGTCTTCCAGTCCTTGCCGTCGGTGGAGCCCTGCAGGGTCCAGTCGCGCGGGTCGCGTTCCGCCGCGTCGTTGGCGGAGGTCAGTGCGTAGGTGACGACCTTCGCGGGGCCGTCGAGGTCGAACTCCACCCAGCCGGTGGGCTGGAAGACCAGCCACTTGGTCCCCGGCTCTGCGTCGACGAGGTTCTCCTTCACCTCGCCCGAGTCCGCGTACTCGCCGTTGGCGCGGATGTCGGTGACGTGGTCGTTGAGGTTGCCGGGGATGCCGGTGCTGTAGCCACCGTCCACGCCCGAGGCCCGCTTGGACCCGTCCGCCGCGGTGTCCACCGTGTTGCGCCAGTCGGGCGCCGGATCGCCCGACTCGAACGACGACGCGAAGGTGTCGACGTGCGGCCCCGGTTCGGGCACGGCGACCGCCGCTTGCTGCGTGGCCGCGGCCAGGGCGAGGGCGGTCACCAACACGACCGCCGAGGAAGTCCATCTGTGCCGGGCAGCTCTCTGCTGCATATGCGCGAGCACCCTTTCTGCGCCTAGACAACGTTGTCAAGTTCGCTGTGCAAGGGCTAGTAGGGGGTCAAGGCGCCGGTGGTGTCAAGGGTGTTGGTGTGACTTTCGGACCGGCGGGGCTCGCGGACACCCGCCGCGGCCGGGCGCGGCAGGTGTGAAGCGGCGTCAGACCCGCGGCGGAGACGCCGTCACGTCGGCGACCGGACGCGTGGGTGTACGGAGGCCGAGCCGGCCTCCCGGCCGGCTCCGGGAAAGGGGAGGCCGCCGGGGCCCGGTGCGGACCGGGCCCCGGCGACGGCGGGCCGTCAGACCAGGTCGGGGCGCTGCCACTCCTCGCCCAGCACGTGGTGGGCCAGGAATCCGAGCACCGTCGCGTACCACAGGCGGACGTTGTTGGGCTTGAGGATCCAGTGGCCCTCGTCGGGGAAGTACAGGAACTTCGCCGGGACCTCGAACCGCACCAGGTCGTTCCAGAGCGCCAGGCCCTCGCCGATCGGCACCCGGTAGTCCTTGTCGCCGTGGATCACCAGCATCGGCGTGGTGATCTGCGCGGCCCGCAGGTGCGGGGATTCGCGCTCGTACCGCTCGGTGCTGACCAGCGGGTCGCCCTGGCGCCGCATCCAGTACGCCGGGAAGTCCGTGACCTGCGCGAAGCTGTACATGTTCCACAGGCTCGCGTGGGTGACGATCGCCTTGAAGCGGTCGGTGCGGGTGGCGATCCAGTTGGCCATGTAGCCGCCGTACGAGCCGCCCATCATCGCGGTGCGCCCGCCGTCCAGGTCGTCCCGCTGCAGCGCGGCGTCGGTCAGCGCCATCACGTCGTCGTACGGGGCGCCGCCCCAGTGCGCCCAGCCGCGTTCGTGCATCTGCTGGCCGTAGCCGGTGGACAGCGCCGGGTCCGGCAGCAGGACCGCGTAGCCCGCGGCGGCCGCGACCCACGGGCTCCAGCGCCAGTGCCAGGCGTTCCAGCTGGTCTGCGGGCCGCCGTGCACCCACAGCAGCAGGGGCGCCGGGGTATCGGCGCTCGCGCCGTCCGGCAGCACCAGCCAGGCCCGCAGGGCCGTCCCGTCCTCGGCGGTGGTGTGCACCTCGGTGAGGCTGCCCGGCAGCACGGTGTCCTGCCCGGGGCAGGGGAGCACAACGGGCTGCTGCCCGGGCGTCGCGGCGTCGAGCCGCACCGGGAGCGGAGGGCTGTCCACGGCGGAGCGCAGCGCGTACACGGTGCCGCCGTCCGGGCTCACCACCACGTCCGAATACGTACCGGACGCGGTGAGCGCGACCAGTTCGCCGCTGCCGGTGGAGAGCCGGAAGACCGGGCCGTGACCGCCCTCGTCGGCGGCGAAGTACACCACCGGGGCGCCGTCCTGACCGGGAACCGGCGAGACGACCGGGGAACCCGGCCACTGGCCGAAATCAGGCAGCAGGTCGCGTCCGGGGTCCTGGTCGTCCGTGGCGCTCGTCAGCCACAGCGTGACGTCACCGGGGGCCTCCCAGGTGACGCGCCGCCGTCGGGCGCACACCAGGTCCCGGCCGTCCGGGGTGAACGCCGGGGCGCCGAACTCCGCGTCGGGGGACTCCAGCATCCGCAGCGGCTTGCCCGTCTCGGCGTCCGCGACGACGACCACGGAGCGGACCTCGTCGGGGAGGGTGCCCACAGCCGTCGCGTAGGCGACCAGCGAGCCGTCGGGGGAGAGCGCCACACCCTCGGCGAAGGCGGCCCGGCGCGCGCCGCAGTCCACGAGGGCGGGCTGCTCCGCGGTGGCGTCCGCGACGGTGAACATGTGCGGGATGCCGGGGCCCAGGTCGTGGTCCCAGTACCGCACCGGCACCGACTCGTGCAGGATCGCCGAGACCTTGGCCTTCCGGCGGGCCTCGCGCAGCCGCTCGTCGTGCTCCGCGTCGGCCGCGCCGGGCAGCAAGGAGGCCCCCAGGGCGACCCGGGAGGCGCCGGTGGCCGTCGCGTACTCGCCGATCCCGCCGGGCCTGGCCAGCAGTTGCGCCGCCTCGCCGCCGCCGGCCGGCAGGCTCCACAGCGCCGCCTCCTGCCGGTCGTCCTCGCCGTCGCCGGGGTCGGCGACCGGACGCGAGGACAGGAAGAGCAGGGTGCCGTCGGGCAGGAACCCCGGGGCGGACTCGCCGCGCCCCGAGCGGGTGAGCCGCCGCGCCGGACGCTCCCCGGCCGGGTCCACCTCCCACAGGGCACCGATGAACCGGGTACGGTCGGCGGACAGTTCCTGCACCGACGTCACCAGACGGGTCCCGTCCGGTGACAGCGCGAGCGAGGAGACGCGGGGCAGCGCGAGGAACGCCGTCAGGTCGTGGAATGCAGTGGATTCGGGCATGAGGATCATCCTGAATCCCCGGGGCGGCCCCGCACCAGTGCCCCTGGCGGCAAATCGCGGTCAAAGACGCAGGCAGCGGCGGCCCACGACGACCGTCGGCGGCCTGTCGCGACCGCCCGCGCCGGGAGGCGGCCACCCCGGTCGCTACAACCCTGGGCGAACGTCATGTGTCTTCCGGGTGACGGAACAGCGGGCGTTGCCGGCCGGACGCCACCCGACCGCGGGCGACTCGACGCGGGCGCGGGGGACGCCGAGGGCAACCCAGGAGACCATGGAGGTTCTTCTGTGCGTCACAACAAGAGCGCGGCCCTCGCGGCCGCGGCACTCCTCACCCTCGGCGGGGGTGTGCTCCTCACGGCCCCCGCCGCACAGGCGGCGGTGCCCTTCCCGTCGATCGGGTGGCAGCAGCGCAACTGCGACTTCGACGGCAACGGGTACGACGACGTGCTGATCGGCGCCCCCGGAGCCACCGTGTCCGGGGCCAAGGGCGCCGGGTACGTCACCGTGCAGTACAGCGGGTCGGGCGGCCTCAGCACCACCAAGAGATCCGTCCTCAGCCAGAGCACCTCGGGCGTCGCGGGCGCCGCCGAGGCCGGCGACGGCTTCGGACAGGCCGTGGCCACCGGCGACCTGGACAACGACGGCTACGACGACGCGATCGTCGGCATCCCCGGCGAGGACCTGGGCACGCTCTCCGACGCCGGCGGTGCCGTCGTCTTCTGGGGCTCCCCGACCGGTCTGCACGGCGGCGACAGCTTCTGGCTGGAGGACCCCGACCAGCCGCGGGCCGGCGCGAACTTCGGGCGGGCGGTGGAAGCCGCCCGGTACTTCGCCCCGGATCCCTCGGACCCCGACGCCAACCTGCGCGACAGCATCGCCGTCCTGGAGAACGGCTCCCTGCTGTTCTTCACCGCCCAGCCGGGGACCGCCGCGCCGCGCCTGCGGCAGGCCGACCGGGGAGTCCGCGCCCTGGAGCGCACGGCCCAGGACACCGGCCTCGCCCTGCGGAGCCTGAGCCACGGCAACTACAACGAGGACTCCTGGGCCGACCTGGCGATCTCCGGGGTGACCACGGGCGACCAGCCCGGGGTCGGCGTCACCCAGGTCCTGCACGGCGCACCCGGCGTCGAGGACCTCGGCGACGGCGGCACCTTCGAGGGCGGACCCGCGGTCGCCTCCGGCGACTTCAACCACGACGGCCAGGACGACCTGGCCATCGGCGACACGGGCACCGGCTCGGCGCTCGGCGGATCCGTCACCGTCCACCTGGGCAGGGGCGACCTGTCGGGACTCGACCCCACCCCGGCGCAGACATGGACCCAGGACTCGGCCGGCGTCCCCGGCGTCTCCGAGGCGGGAGACCGCTGGGGCGCCGAACTGTCCTCCGGCGACACCAACGGCGACGGCCTTCCCGACCTGGCCATCGGTGCCCCCGGTGAGGACATCGGCTCCGTCGCCGACGCCGGCGCGGTCTGGACCCTGCGCGGCGCACCGGGCGGGCTCACCGCCACGGGAGCGCGCAGCTTCGACCAGAACACCGCGGGCATCCCGGGCGCCGCGGAGGCCTCCGACCGCTGGGGCGGCCAGATCCGGCTGGTCGACGCCGACAGGGACGGCCGCTTCGGCCTCCTCGCGGCGGCCCCGGGCGAGAACACGAACGACGGCTTCGTCTGGGTCGTCCCCGCGTCGTCCTCCGGGCTGGTCGCCCAGGGCACCTGGACGTACGACGGCGCGACCCTGGGCGCTCCCTCGGCCAACGCGCAGTTCGGCGCGGCGATCGACGAGTAGGCGGAAGCACGAGGCGGGGTGTGGCGCCGTGCCCGGCAGGACCGGGTGCGGCGCCACGGCTGCGTCGCCGGGCTCAGGCGGGCGCGCTCGTGTCGCCCGCGTACCGTAGGTCCCGGAGCGGAACGCCGTCGTACTCCTCGACCTGCTCGGCGCCGTCGGGCGAGAACCCGGCGCGTGCGTAGAAGCGCCGTGCGCGGGCGTTGTCGGCGAGCACCCAGAACTCCAGCCGCGGGTGCCCGAGTTCGGCCGCCCGGGAGCGCACCGCCGACATCAGCCGGCGCCCGGTGCCGGTGCCGATGCGGTCCGGCCGCACGTAGAGGGCGTAGAGCTCGCAGGCGACGCCTGCGCCGGGCTCCCGGGGCTCCCCGGCGCGCGGCCCGAGGGCCGCCCAGCCGGTCACGACGCCGTCCTCGGTGGCGACGAGGTCCTCCACGCGGTTCCCGGCGGTCGTCAATCACTTCCTGCGCAGGACCGCGTCCTCCTCGACGCTCATCGCGTCCAGGTAGCTCCGCGGCACGATCCCGGCGTACGCCGCCTGCCGGCCCCTCACCCGGATCGTGGAGACGGCGTCGACGTCGTCCATGCGCATGGCCCGCACCTTGATCACGGTCGCATGGTAACCGTGTCGCCGTGCCCTGCGCGGCGGTTAGCATCGCGGCCATGCCGATACCCGAGGAAAGCAGGCGCGCAGAGGGGGCGGACCCCGGTCGGTGGCGCGTCACCGTGGTGGACCGTCACAGCGCGGTGGGCAGGCCGCCGTACCCGTCGCGGCCGCCCGAGGGGCGACCGCTGGCGCGGCGGGACGACCTGCGGATCCAGGGGACGACCGGGGAGATCAGCTGTGTCGACGTCTCGGGACGGACGCGCTGGACCCATGCGTGCGCCGGCCGTCCCAACGCCGCGCACATTGCCGGGGGCAGGGTGCTGGTCACCACGGACTCCCTGGAGTACACGCCCTGGGGGTTCCTCGGTCCTGCCCTGCTGCTCGACCTGGCGGACGGCACCCTGGTCGCCGAACTGCGCGGGGAGCGCGGTGCCGCGCTGCGCGGGGGACGGTTCGTGCTCGGCCTGGCGGGCTACGACTTCTTCGACACCTGGGAGCACGACCGTGACGGCGCCACCGTGGACTCCTGGCGCAGTTACGGCCATTACGTCGTCGGCACCGGCATCCGGGTCGTCGAGGCCGACCGGGGCCACCCCACCACGAGCCGCGTGGTCCGGCTGCTGCCCGGTGGTGTGATCGAGCGCGGTCCCCGGCTCTCCGGCCCGGTGACGCCGCGGCCGGTGGTGCTGGAGGACGGGACGGTCCTGCTGCTCGACGCAGGGGTGCTCCGTGCCGTCGACCGCCGCCTCGACGGCACCGTCCTCGCCGAACTGCTGGCGATCGCCCCCGACAAGGCGTCCGGCTGCATCAGCTCGCTGCGCCGCGACGGCGACCGCCTCACCGCGGTCATCGCCGAACCCCGCCCGGACCACCCCACCACGCACACCGTCCACACCTGGACCCTCGCGCTCGACCGGCGGGACGTGAGGCACACATGACGGACGACGCGCAGCGACTTGAGCTCTTCCGTTTCGACGACCGGACGCATAGCGTCAGCGTCCGGATGGAAGGCGGTCCGCCCTTGGTCATCGGCGGGACCGGTACCACGGGGCCGAGATCGTGGTGGAGAGCGACTTCGTCAGCGGGTGCGTGAGGCTGGACGTCTCGGTCGACTACCTGGACGACTGGGCGCGCTGCCTCGACGCCCTCGCTTCCGGCGAGGGCGTCGAGTGGCCGCCCGACGGACGCACCGCGTGGCTGGACATCGTCCCCGACGACCCGGTGGAGGTGACAGTCCACGAGGCGCCGTCGACCCAGGTCGCGGTACGGGTACCGATCGACGTCGCCGAGAACTGTGGAGGAGAACCGCCTGCGGCTCGACGGCGTATGCCGGGCCCTGGGCTGAACCGCCGGGCGGAGGGTCGTACGGGACCTTGCCGGCGATTCGATCATGCTGTTACGCTGCGTTCGCGTCCTCGATCGCAAAAGGAGGTGGGAACCGTGAGCCAGCCAACTCTCATGTGCTCCCACCCCGTTCCGAGGGCGCCGAGGATCTGAACGGGAGCAGGTCGCTACCCGGAAGGACCTCGCGTGACCGATCTGGTCATCCGCCCCCTCGCCGCAGGCGAGGAAGCGCTTTTTGAATCCCTGCCCGATCCCGGTCTGGTCGGCTTCGCCGCCTTCGGCGACACCTACAGTGAGATGGCCGCCGCCGGTGAGTACCGCCCCGAGTGGACCTGGGTGGCACTGCGCGACGGCGTCGTCGTCGCGCGCGCCGCATGGTGGGCCGGGCCGAAGGACGACAAGCCGCTCGCCCTGGACTGGTTCGACTTCATCGACGCCGGTGCGGCCGTGGAACTGCTCCGCACCTCGCCGCTGCGTGCCCAGTACTCCCTCAAACTGGGGCCCGGCTGGCGCGACGTGCCCGCGGTCCGGGAGCAGGCCCAGGCCCGGATCGACGCGGCCGTCGCCGCGGGTCTGTCCCCTCTGGTCGAGCGCTTCCGCTACCGCTGGACGCCGGACTGCGGCGTGCCCGCGCGCCCGGGCCGCCTCGAATTCCGTCCCGAGCCCGACGACGCGGTATTCCTCGATGTCTTCCGCCGCATCCACCGGGGCAGCCTCGACGCCCATGTGCGCCGCACCGTCGCCACCTCCGGGCTCGAGGCGGCCGCCCAGGAGGAACTGGATTATCTGCGCTGGTTGCCGAGCCCGCGCGAGTGGTGGCGCCTGGCCTACGACTCCGCCGGGGAACTCGTCGGGCTGAGCGTCCCCGGCCGCCACTACGGGGACCCCCTGATCGGCTACATCGGCGTCGTGCCCGAGCACCGAGGCCAGGGATACGCCTACGACCTGCTCGTCGAGGCTACGCACAAGCTCGCCGACGAGGGCGTGGACCGCATCGTGGCGGGGACGGACCAGACCAACGCACCGATGGCCGCCCACTTCGCCAGGGCCGGTTACCCGATCGCCCAGGAACGCATCGACCTGATCTGGCCCTGCATCGGCTCACGGGCGTGGCCGGCAGCCGGGAGGCCGCGTCAGTACCCGGCGCCTCCTTCCGCCCGCCGCCGGCTGACCTCACCCGTCGGCGGTCACAGCTGCGCCTCGCAGGCCTCCAGCCTGGCGAGCAGGCTCGCCAGGGCGTCGTTCCACCGCTCGGTGCCCCGCTGTTCCTCCAGGAGGGCGCGCAGCGCCCGGACCTCGTCGGCGGCGAAGGACTCGTGACCGGGGTTGTACTCGAACTGCAGGAACGCGATCCGCAGCTCGAAGTACCGGGAGGGGTCCGCGTCGTGGAGCCACCGGTTCAGGGCCAGTGCCGCGGCGCCCTCCATCCGGGCGCACCGGAGGCCGACCGACGGCTCCAGGACGAACTCGACCGTGGAAACGCCGCCGGGCGTGATGAGGCACATCCGCGCCGGGGCCGGCCCGCTCCGGACCATGCCGAACGACGCCCCGTGCTCTGGGTCTTCCGGCGTGTCAGCCATCTCTGCTCTCGCCTCTTCCGATCCGGTGGGAGATGGGCGAGGTCCCGCGCCAGGGTGGGCGCGGGCCCTCGCACTCATCAACAACCGGGAGCGCCGGGTCATACCCGATGCGGCGGGCGAGATCGCGGGGCCCGTGCGGGGGTCAGGAGCCGGGGAGCCGTCCGGCGAGTCCGGTGACCTGCCGGCGCACCACGTCCCACGCCGCGGGGTGGAGCGCGGCGAGGTCCGTCTCCTCCAGCGCGTGCAGGGCCGCTGCGGTGCCGCCGCCGAACGGGGCGCTACCGCCGAGCACTTCGTAGCCGTCGCGGACGGCGACGCGCAGACGGTGCCCGTCGTCGGCGGCGTGCACCGCGGCGGCGACGACGAGGGGCGGAGGCCCGCCCGCCTCGCCGGACTGCTTCTCGTACGTGCTCACCAGCGGCTCCCGCCAGCGGATGCCGAGCAGGAGGTGCTGCTTGGCCACGGCCTCGACGAGATCGGTCTCGTGGGTCCGGTCCGGCTCCAGCGTGATCGCGCGGGCGCCGAGGACGAGGGCGGCGGGCAGCAGGCAGCGCAGGGTGCTGCCGACGAGGTTGCCGCCGACGGTGGCCGTCCGCCGCACGGCACCGGTGCCCACACCGGCGGCCGCCCGTCGCAGCACCTCCGGAACCCGGTCGTCGATCCGGTTCAGCACCACCGCCGCGCCCAGCGCCTCGCGTCCGACCGTGTTGGCCTCGGGCAGATCGCGCAGCGACATGGCCTGCTCGGGGAAGCCGTCGCGCTGCCAGGTGGCCCACACGAGCGTCGCCCCGCCGACGGGCACCGCCCCCTGGGCCATGAACTCCTGTGCTTCGGGCACGGACGTGGGCAGATGCAGCAGCACGGCTGTCGACCCGCCTTCCGGGAGTCGGCGACCGGACGGCGCGCGTGCCGGTCGCATGATCGCTTGCGCTACGCATTCTCCCTGTACCTGAGGGAGCGCGTACAGGGCTCAATTGTTCCCTTTGTGCGCCCTCCGTGCGCGAAGTGCCCTGCGTGCGCGGGGCCGAGGCGGCGCTTCCGTCCCACGGCGGGGGTCAGGCGTCCTCGTGGCGTGCCTCGTGCCGCCAGAAGCCGGAGAAGGTGATGCGGTCCTTGGGGAGGCCGGCGCGGTGCAGGTGCCGGCGTCCCTTGGTGGCGAGGCTCTGCTCGCCGACGACGAAGGCGTACCCGGTGGCGTCCACCGGGGTGTGCTTGCGCAATTCGGCGAGTGCGACGGAGCCGGGGACCGCGTGCGGGTCGTCGCGCACGACCCAGGTGACGGCGATCCCGGGGGGCGCGTCGAGGTCGCGCCGGTCGTCCGGGGTGGGGATCTCCTGGATCAGTCGGCCCACGGTGCCGCGGGGGAGGGAGCGCAGGATGCCCGTGGCGGCGGGCATGCCGCTCTCGTCGGCCACGACGAGGACCTCGGAGGCGTCCTCGGGGCAGTCGAACATGACGCCCTGGTCGAGGAGCGCCAGCGCGTCCCCGGGCCGGGCGTCGCAGGCCCATATCGCGGCACGGCCCTCGAGTTCGCCGTCCGGGGCGCGGTGCACGACGAACTCGATGTCCATTTCGGCCGCTTCGGGACGGAACGCGGCGACGGTGTAGTTCGAGTAGTGCGGACGCTCGGCCGTGGGGATGGCGAGGTAGGGCTGCCACCAGCGCGCCCCGGAGAACTCGGGCAGCCGCAGGGCGTCCTGGTGGGGGAGCTGCATGAAGAGGCGGAACCAGTGGTCGTAGCCCAGCCACGGGAAGTCGGCGAGGTCCGCGCCCCTGACGGTCACGCGGTGCAGGGAGGGGGAGACCCGCTCGGTCCTGACGACCTCGGCGCGGAACATCCTGGGGTTCTGCGGCATGAGCCGCGGGGTCTTCGCCATGCAGGAAGGTTAGCCTAAGTTTACCGAAGTGAGGGGGAGGTGGTCCGGGCAGAGATTAGGTTAGGCTAACCTTCGTTTGTGAGTTCTACGGAAGACACTGCCGCGGCCTCAGGCCTGCGTGGTCACCGGCTGACGGCGTACGACGTGACCGTGTCGTACGACGGGGTCGACGTCGTCCATGACGCGGCGATCACCCTCCGGCCCGGTGAGGTGACCGCCCTGGTGGGCCCCAACGGCAGCGGCAAGTCGACGCTCCTGCGCACCGTGGCACGCCTGCAGCGGGCCCGCCGCGCCACGTTGACGATCGACGCGCACGACGGGACCGGCGCCGACGGGCTCGCCCTGACGGCACGTGAGTTCTCCCGCCGGGTGGCCCTGCTGACGCAGGGGCGCCCCACGCCGAGCGGGCTGACGGTACGGGACGTCGTGGAGTTCGGCCGCTACCCCTACCGGGGGCGCTGGGGCCGGCCCGACCCGGACGGCCCGGCCGCGGTGGACCGCGCGCTGGCGCTGACCGGAGTCGCGGACCTCGCCGCCCGGGGCGCCGAGCACCTCTCCGGCGGCCAGCTCCAGCGCGTCTGGCTCGCGAGCTGCCTCGCCCAGGAGACCGGTGTGCTCCTCCTCGACGAGCCCACGGCCTACCTCGACCTGCGCTACCAGGTCGAACTGCTGGACCTGATCCGGGACCTGGCCGACGACCACGGCATCGCCGTCGGTGTCGTCCTGCACGACCTGGACCAGGCGGCCGCCGTCGCCGACCGGATCGCCCTGCTGCGGGCGGGCCGGATCGCCGCCGACGGCAGCCCCCAGGACGTGCTGACACCGCAACGCCTCACCGACGCCTACGGGATACGGGTCGAAGTCGACACCGATCCGCTCACCGGCCTGCTGCGCACCCGCGCCGTCGGCCGCCACCACGCACGCAACGAAAGGCCCGTCACCACCCCATGAGACGCTCCATCGTCATCGCCGCCGCTGCCGCCGCACTCGCCCTCGCCGGCTGCGGCACGACCGAGCCGGCCGCGGACGGCGCCGCCAAGGACGACACCAAGGGCCTCACGCTCACCGACGCGAGCGGAGCCGAGGTCAGCCTCGACGGGCCCGCCAAGAAGGTCGTCGGCACGGAGTGGAACGTCGTCGAGTCCCTCGTGACGCTCGGGGTGGACCCGGTCGGCGTCGCCGACGTCAAGGGCTACGGCACCTGGGACACGGTCGTCCCGCTGAAGAACCAGCCCAAGGACATCGGCACCCGCGGCGAGCCCAGCATGGACACCATCGCCTCGCTCTCCCCGGACCTGATCGTCGCCACCACCGACCTCCCGGACGCCGCC
The DNA here is from genome assembly GCF_040613835.1 of Streptomyces sp. NPDC006207. Classification (NCBI taxonomy): domain Bacteria; kingdom Bacillati; phylum Actinomycetota; class Actinomycetes; order Kitasatosporales; family Streptomycetaceae; genus Streptomyces; species Streptomyces sp. NPDC006207. The sequence goes on from NZ_JBEXSX010000054.1 coordinate 14,783, forward strand.
GTCAAGCAGCTGAAGAAGATCGCCCCGGTCCTCGAGGTGCGTTCCGCCGACGCCGCCGACCCGGTCGGGCGGATGAAGGAGAACCTCGACCTCATCGCCGAGGCGACCGGCACCACCGCCAAGGCCGACGAGGCGAAGAAGGCCTACGACGCCAAGGTCGCCGAGGGGAGGAAGGCCCTCGCCGACGCGGGTCTGGCCGGCACGCGGATCGCGTTCGCTGACGGCTACGTCGCCTCCAACCAGATCTCCGTCCGCCCCTACACCGCCGGTTCCCTGATCGGTGGCGTCAACACGGCGCTCGGCCTGGAGAACGCCTGGAAGATCGAGGGCGACAAGGACTACGGCCTGGCCGCCACCGACGTCGAGGGCCTCACGGGCCTCGGTGACGTGCAGTTCGCCTACATCGGCAGCGACAGCGAGGGCAGCGACCCGTTCGCCGACGACCTCGCCGGGAACTCCGTGTGGAAGTCCCTGCCGTTCGTGAAGAAGGGCGAGGTGCACCGGCTGCCCGACGGCATCTGGATGTTCGGCGGCCCGCAGTCGATGGAGTCGTACGTCGACGCCGTCGTCGGCGCCCTGACGAAGTAGCGCGCCGTGGCCGGCACCGCAACGACCCCCGCCACCCGTCCGCACGCGGTCGGCTCCCGGACGGGAGCGGCCGCGGTGACGGCCGCGCTCGTGCTCCTGGTCGCCGTCCTCGCGGTCGTCGACATCACCCAGGGCACCGCGGCCGTCGGCCCTGCCGAGGTCTGGAAGGCCCTGACGGGCGGGGCCGGTCCCGGCGACGCGTCCGTCGTGATCGCCTCGCGCCTGCCCCGCATGACCGCCGGCCTGCTGGTCGGCGCCGCCCTCGGGACCGCCGGCGCGGCCCTTCAGTCCGTCAGCCGCAACGTGCTCGCCGCGCCCGACACCCTCGCCGTGAACGCCGGTTCGTACCTGGCCCTCGGCATCCTCATGGTCACCGGGACGTCCCTGCCGCTGCTGGCCTCCTCCGGCGTGGCCTTCGCCGGCGGGCTCGCGGCAGCCGCCGTCGTCCTGTCGCTGTCGGGGCTGGGCGCCGGGACCGTGCGCCTCGTCCTGGCCGGCAGCGCGCTCACCCTCGGCCTGACCTCCGTCACCGAGGGGCTGATCCTGCTCTTCCCGCAGCAGACCAACGGCCTCTACCAGTGGAGCCAGGGCAGCATCAGCCAGAACGGCTTCGACGGTGTGGTGCAGATGGCGCCGGTCGCCGTGGCCGGTGTCGCCGGACTGCTGCTGGTGGCCCGGCGCGTCGACGCCCTGGCGCTCGGCGACGACGCCGCCCGCGGCCTCGGCGTCCCCGTGCGCGGCACGCGGATCACCGTCGTGGTGTGCGCGTCGCTGCTGTCCGCCGCGGCGGTGACCCTCGCCGGGCCCATCGGCTTCGTCGGCCTGTGCGCGCCGGTCCTCGTACGGCCGCTGGCGCTGCGTCACCGGCCGCTGGTGCGCACGCGCCTCGGCCTGCCCGTCATGGGCCTGACCGGCGCGGGCCTGGTGCTCGGCGCGGACGTCCTGCTGCGCGCGGTGGTGCCGGAGCAGACCGCCGTGGCGGTGCCCACCGGCGTCGTCACGAGCCTGGTCGGCGCGGTGTTCCTGGTCGTCATGGCGCTGCGGGCCCAGGACTCGGCAGGGGCGGGCGCGCCGGACCGGATGCGCATCCCGGGCCGTGTGACGTTCCTGGCGACCCTGGCCCTCCTCGTCGCCCTCCTCGTGGGGGTGGCCGTCGCCGGAGTGCTGCTGGGCGACACCAAGCTGCTCCTGGGCGACGTGGCGAACTGGGCGCAGGGCAGGGCCGGTCAGGCCGTCTCCTTCGTTCTGGACACCCGTGTCCCGCGGGTGCTCGCGGCACTCCTGGCGGGGGCGGCGCTCGCCCTGTCCGGCACGCTGGTGCAGGCCGTCACCCGCAACCCGCTGGCGGAGCCCGGCATCCTCGGCGTCTCGGGCGGCGCCGCGCTCGGCGCGGTGCTGTTCGTCACGACGGTCCCGGTCGCCGGGGCGTGGAGCGTGGCGGGAGCCGCGTTCGCCGGCGCCGCGGTGAGCGCGGTCCTCGTGTTCGGGCTCGCGGCGCGGGGCGGCTTCCGGCAGACCCGGCTGGTCCTCGTCGGCGTCGGCGTGTCCGCGGCCGCATCGGCCCTGATCAGCCTGCTGATCGTGCTCACCGACCCCTTCAACGCGACGAAGGCGCTCACCTGGCTGTCCGGCTCCACCTACGGGCGGACCGTGCCCGACACACTGCCCGTGGCGGCGGCCCTCGTCCTGGGCCTGGCGGTGGCGGTGGCACGGCGCACCGAACTCGACCTGCTGTCGGTCGACGACGACACCCCAGCCCTGCTGGGGCTGCGCCGCGGCCCGGCCCGGCTCGGGTTCCTCGTGACGAGCGTGCTGCTCACCGCCACCGCCGTGGCCGCCGCGGGCACCATCGGCTTCGCCGGGCTGGTCGCCCCGCACGCCGCCCGGGCCCTGGTGGGCCGCCGGCACGTACGGGTCGTACCGGTCGCGGTGCTCCTGGGAGCCTCGCTCGTCTGCGCCGCGGACCTCCTCGGGCGGACGGTGATCGCCCCGGCCCAACTCGGCGCGGGCTTGATGACCGCCGTCATCGGCACGCCGTACTTCCTGCACCTGCTGCTGCGCACCCGGCGCTAGGCGCAAGTGGGCCCCCATGGTTGCCGCAGGGCCTGCCGACGCTCCCCCGGGCACGTCCAAGTGGGCCTCCCAGGCCGTGCCTGGGGAGCGTCAGGCCCTGCTGGACTGGTGGGTGCCGTCGGCGCGGCAACTACTGGACGCGCTGTGGGAGTCCGGCCCGGGGCGCGCCTGCTGGAGCTGGTGGGGTACGTCGCAGTGGCCGCAGACCTCCGGAGCCGCCGCCCGGCACCAGCTTCACGAGAGCGCGGTGCACACCTACGGCGCACAGATCGCCGCGGGCGCCCCGCAGCCGCTGCCGGGGAGCACCCGGACGCAGCCTACGCCTCCCTGGGGGCACGGCCGGTGAGCTGGTCCTGGCCCCGTACGGCCGTGTTCCGGCGGACTCCCTGGAGGTCGGCGGTGACCGCCGGAGGCGTAGCACCTGGGCCCGAAGCCGAGCGGACGCCTTTGGGGGCCGCCGGACGACCGGCGGCCCCCGAAGGCGTCTCAGGCGCGGGCCGTGACCGCCGCGGCCGGCTCGTCCTGACGGGCGACGAGCGAGGCGACGATCTCGCCGGCCCGGATCGCGGTGGTGGACAGCAGGGTGGAGGTGAGCCCGTGCGTGTGCTCGGTGCCGCCCTGCACGTAGATGCCCGCCCGCACCTCGGGGGCGACCTCGACGCGGTGGTCGCGGCCGACGCGGAGGGCGTCGCCGTCGTCGCGCAGGCAGATCTTGGCGGACTCCCCGAGGAGCGTGCCGACGTCCTGCGAGCGGTACCCGGTGGCGTGCACGAGGACGTCCGCCTCCAGGACGTGCCGCTCGCCGGTCGGCAGGAACTCCACCGTCACGTCGAGGCCGTCGTCCGCGGCGCTCACCTCGCGGATGCGGGAGACGTTGAGGAAGCGCAGCCGTTCGCGGCCCTGCACCTTCTCGCGGTAGGAGGTCGCGTACAGGGCCTCGATGAGGTCCATGTCGACCACCGAGTAGTTGGTGCTGCGGTGGTAGTCGACGAGGGACTGCTTCACCTCGGACGGGGAGCCGAAGTAGAGGTCCACCGCCTCCGGGTCGAAGATCCGGTTGGCGAAGGGGCTGTCGTCGGCGGGCGTGTAGCCGTACTTGGCGAACACCGCGCAGATCTCCGCGTCGGGGAAGGTGCGGTGCAGGAAGTCGACCGCCTCGGCCGCGCTCTGGCCGGCGCCGAGGACGACGGCCCGGCGCACCGGGGTGCCCGTCGCGGTGAGCTCGGCGACCCTGGGCAGCAGCTGGCTGTTGTGCCACACGCGGTCCGACAGCTCGGTGCCCGGCGGCAGGTGCGGCTCGAGCCCGACGGCCACGCTGATGTTGCGGGCCCGGTGGGTGACCGTCCGCGCGGGGTCCTCGGGGTCCCGGCACGTCACGTCGAGGTGGTCGACCTCGCCGTCGGCGTCGCGGACCGGTGTGACCGACAGCACTTCGCAGGAGTAGTCGACGACGCCGGCGACGCGGGCGGCGGCCCACTCGAAGTAGTCGTGGAACTCCACACGGAGCGGGAAGAGCGTCTTCTGGTTGAGGAAGTCGACCAGCCGGCCCTGTTCGCGCAGGTAGCACAGGAAGCTGAAGTCGCTGGTCGGGTTGCGCATGGTGACCAGGTCCTTCAGGAACGAGACCTGCATCGTCGCGTCGTCGATCAGCATGCCGCGGTGCCACCCGAAACGGGGCTGCCGCTCCAGGAAGCGGGCGTTGATCCGCCGGGAGGCGGGGACTTGTGCGTTGTGCTCCTCGATGGCTATCGCCAGAGCCAGATTTGACGGACCGAAACCGATTCCCAGGATGTCGTGGATCGTGTCCGGCTCGTTGAGCGGTGCTGTCACCGTTGCATCGCCTCCCTATGCGCGCCACATACTAGATAAGGTAAGCCTAACCTTGCAATAATCACTGAAGGAGAGGCAGAGCCCATGCGGGTCGTCATGTTCGGTTACCAGACCTGGGGACACCGGACGCTGCAGGCCCTGCTGGAGTCGGATCACGAGGTCGTCCTCGTCGTGACCCACCCCAGGAGCGAGCACGCGTACGAGAAGATCTGGGACGATTCGGTGGCGGAACTCGCCGAGAAGCACGGCGTGCCGGTGCTGCTGCGCAACCGCCCCGACGACGCCGAACTGCTGGAGGCCGTCCGCTCCGCGGCACCCGACATCATCGTCGCCAACAACTGGCGCACCTGGCTGCCGCCGGAGATCTTCGACCTCCCGCCGCACGGCACCCTCAACGTGCACGACTCCCTGCTCCCCGCCTACGCGGGTTTCTCCCCGATCATCTGGGCGCTGATCAACGGCGAGGAGCACGTCGGCGTCACCGCCCACCGCATGGACGGCGAACTGGACGCCGGCGACATCCTCCTGCAGCGTTCGGAGCCCGTCGGCCCGCACGACACCGCGACCGACCTCTTCCACCGCACCTGCGACCTGATCGCACCCCTCGTGCGCGAGTCCCTGGACCTGATCGCCTCCGGCCGCGCCGAGTGGACGCCCCAGGAGCGCTCCCGCGCCAGCTTCTTCCACAAGCGCTCCGTCGAGGACAGCCGCATCGACTGGAACTGGCCGGCCGAGGACCTGGAACGCCTGGTGCGGGCGCAGTCCGACCCCTACCCCAACGCCTTCACCTACCACCGCGGCGAACGCATCAGGATCGTCTCCGCCGCCGTCTCGCAGGCCCGGTACGGCGGCACGCCCGGCCGCATCTTCATCCGCGAGGGCGACGGGGTCGTCATCGTCGCCGGCGCGGACGCCCGCGGCGGTCACCGCAAGGGACTGCTGGTGCGCACGGTCCGCACGGACGACGGCACCGAGTACGCGGCCGGCGACTGGTTCCGCACCATGGGCGGCTACCTGACCGCGCGTCCGTGACGACGGCCCTGGCCGGCCCCGGGCCGCTGCCCGCCCTGCGCGCGCTCGGGGGCCGCACCGTCGTCGTGAAGGTGGGCGGCAACGCCATGGGCGACGGCTCCCTGCTGCGCACCTTCGCGCAGGACGTCGTCCGCATCCGGGAGGCCGGGGTGCGGGTCGCCGTGGTGCACGGCGGCGGCCCGCAGATCAGCGCCCAGCTCGACCTGATCGGCATCGAGGCCCGCTTCGTCGGCGGGCTGCGGGTCACCACCCCCGAGGTCCTGGACGTCGCGCGGATGGTCCTGGCCGGCAAGGTCCAACGGGACCTGGTGGGGCTCCTCAACGAGCACGGCCCTTACGCCGTGGGGCTCACCGGCGAGGACGCGCACACGCTGACCGCGGTGCGCCGCTACGCCGAGGTCGACGGCGAGATCGTCGACATCGGCCTCGTCGGCGAGGTGACGGAGGTCAACACGGCCGCCGTGGACGTGCTGCTGGAGCACGGCCACATCCCCGTCGTCTCCTCGCTCGGCCGGGGCACGGACGGCCAGATCTACAACGTCAACGCGGACGCGGCGGCCGGGGCCCTGGCCGCCGCGCTCGACGCCGAGGCACTGGTCGTCCTCACCGACGTGCCCGGGCTGTACGCCGACTGGCCGCGCCGCGGACGGGTCCTGGACCGGCTCACCGCCGCCGAACTGGAGGCGATGCTCCCGGCGCTGGGGGGCGGCATGGTGCCGAAGATGGAGAGCTGCCTGCGGGCCGTCCGGGCGGGCGTCCGCACGGCCCGTGTGCTGGACGGCCGCGCCCCGCACGCCCTGCTGCGCGCGCTGTCCGTCGGGCCGGGCGGCGCCGGCACGACCGTCCTGCCCGGCTAGGCGAGGTGTGCCGTGGTGGCCGGGCCGCGGTTGCCCGCGCCCGTCCGCCCCGGCGACCGAAGCCGGCAGCAGGTCAGTCGGTTCCTGCGAGCCAGTCGCCCTCGTCTCCCGGTTCGGGCAGGATGCGGCCCCCCTCGGCGGCGAACCGGGCGGGGCTGTCCTTGACGATCACGAGGACGTGCGACTCCGGGACGCCGGTCACTCTGCTGCCGGCGGCCGAGATGTCCTTGGCCGGCTGTGTCTTCTCCGTGTCCGCGTGGCCCGCCCGTGTGGTCGCCTCGATCAGCAGGGGACGTGAGGGAACCGAATCCGTGAACACGCTGCCGTCGGGCAGTTCGGCGAACGTCACGTGCACGAAGGAGGTGGGCGCCCCGGTGATCGACGCGTGGAGACGCGTGAACTCCGCCGCCAACCCGGCCTTCTGCTGCGCCGAGACCGTGTTCTGGGTGGTGACCACGTGGTAGACGGGCATGGCCGGCTCCGATCAGCCGTGCGAACCCCGTACCAACACCGTGGGCCGCCGCCGTGCGGGCCGCAGGTCGACGGTGTCCGGCTCCCCGATCTCCGCCCGCCGGGTCACTCGGCGGCGACGGGGACCGCCTCGTGGTGGCGGCCCATGGGGATCACCAGCGGGGTGCCGCTCACCGGGTCGGTGGTGACCTGGCAGCGCAGGTCGAAGACGTCCTCGACGGTCCCGGCGGTGATCACCTCGGCCGGTGTGCCCTCGGCGGCGATCCGCCCCGACTTCATCGCGATGACGTGGTCGGCGTAGCGGCAGGCCTGGTTGAGGTCGTGCAGGACCATCACCACCGTGCGGTTCTCGCGGCGGTTGAGGTCGGTGACGAGGTCCAGGACGTCGATCTGGTGGGCCAGGTCCAGGTAGGTGGTCGGCTCGTCCAGCAGGAGGACGGGGGTGCCCTGGGCGACGGCCATGGCGATCCAGGCCCGCTGGCGCTGGCCGCCGGACAGCTCGTCCACGGCCCGGTTCGCGAGCTCGGTCATGCCCGTCGCCGCCAGCGCCTCGTGGACCGCCAGCTCGTCGGCCTTGGACCACTGCCGCCACCACGTCTGGTGCGGCGAACGGCCCCGGCTGACCAGGTCGATGACGGTCAGCCCCTCCGGGGCCACCGGGGTCTGCGGCAGGATGCCCAGCCGCTGGGCGAGTTCCCTGGTCGGCACCGACCGCAGGGCGCGGCCGTCGAGTTCGACGACGCCCTGACGGGGCGCGAGCAGCCGTGCCAGGGCGCGCAGGAGGGTGGACTTGCCGCAGGCGTTGGCGCCGACGATGGCGGTGATGCGGCCGGAGGGTACGACGAGGTCGAGGTCCTCGACCACCAGCCGGTCGTCGTACGCCAGGTGCAGCCCGCGTGCCCGCAGGTCGGGGCCCGCGGCGGCGGTGGGGGCGGGGTCGGTGGTCGCCATGGGTTCAGCCTCCTGAGCCCGCGCGGTTGGCGCGGATGAGCAGCCAGAGCAGGACCGGCGCGCCGATGACGCCGGTGACGATCCCGACCGGGAGTTCCGTGCCGGGGATCGCTTCGCGCGCGATGAGGTCGGACCCCAGGACGACCAGCGCGCCGGTCAGTCCCGAGGCGGCCGGCGGTGGCCACGCCGTGCCGGCCATCCGCTGGGCGATCTGCGGGGCGGCCAGCGCCACGAAGGCGACCGGTCCGGCCGCGGCCGTGCCGAAGGCGATCAGCCCGACGCCGATGAGCAGCAGGGCCAGCCGCACCGGCTGCACCGGCGTGCCGAGGCCGGCCGCCACGTCGTCGCCCAGTTGCAGGGTCCGCATCCAGCGCCCCATGCCGAGCGCGAGCGGCACGAGGACGGCCATGGCGACCGCGAGCTGCGTGACCTGGTCCCAGGTGCGGCCGTTGAGGTTGCCCACCAGCCAGCCGAGGGCGGCCTGCGCCTCGAACCGCTCGCCGCGCGCGACCAGGTAGTCCGTGGCGCTGGTGCACATCCAGGACACGCCGATGCCGACCAGGATGATGCGGTAGCCGGTGGCACCGCCCTTCCACGCCAGCGCGTACACCAGCAGCGCCGTGACCAGCGCTCCGAGCAGGCCGAAGCCCTGGGTGCCCAGGCCGCCGTCCCAGCCGAGCACGATGCCCGCGACCACGGCGGTCCCCGCGCCCTCGGTCAGCCCGATCATGTCGGGGCTGGCCAGCGGGTTGCGGGTCATGGTCTGGTACAGCGCGCCGGAGATGCCGAACGCGATGCCGACGAGTAGTCCCGCGAGCGCGCGCGGCAGCCGCAACTCCCGTACGACCAGCACCGTTCCGGGGTCGCCGGCGCCGGTGAGGGCCTTGACCACGTCGGCGAACCCGATGGGGTAGTCCCCGAGGGACACGCCCCAGCAGAAGAGCAGGAACACCGCGACGGCCAGGGCGGCGCACACGGCGACCAGCCGCGGCCGGAGCACGCCGGAGACCGGTGGGGCCGCCAGGCGGAAGGGCCGGCGGCCGCGGAGGGGGGCGAGGGCGGTCATGCTCAGACCTCCGCGAGTTTGCGCCGGCGGACGAGGGCGACGAAGAACGGGCCGCCGATGAAGGCGACGAGCACTCCGGCCTGGACCTCGGTGGGCCGTGCGACGACCCGGCCGAGGATGTCCGCGGTGAGCAGCAGGCACGGGGCGAGCACCGCCGAAAGCGGCAGCAGCCAGCGGTGGTCGGGGCCGATGCCCGCGTGCTGGGCCAGCACCCGGGCGACGTGCGGTACGACCAGGCCGAGGAAGACCACCGGGCCGATCACGGCGACCGACGCGCCCGTGAGAAGCATCACCGCGACGACCCCCTGCAGGCGTACGAGGCCGAGCCGGCGTCCGAGGGAGGCGGCCACGTCGTCGCCCAGGGCCAGGCTGTTGAGCGCGGGGGCGGCGGCGAGCGCGAGCACCGCCCCGACCGCCAGGAACGGCAGGATGCTCCGGACGACGGTGCCGTCCTGGTCGGCGAGGGTGCCCGCGGACCAGAAGCGGTAGCGGTCCAGGGCGTCGGGATCGGTGAGGACGATCGCGTTGGTCAGCGAGAACAGCAGGAAGGTGACGGCGACTCCGGCCAGCGCCAGTTTCACCGGCGTCGCGCCCGAACGGCCCGTCCGGCCCAGCAGGAAGACCAGCACGCTGGTGCCGAGCGCGCCGGCGAAGGCGAACCAGATCGTGCCGTACAGCGAGCCGAGCCCGAACAGGGCGATGGCGACGACGATCCCGAAGGACGCGCCCGCGCTGACCCCCAGGATGCCGGGGTCGGCGAGCGGGTTGCGGGTCAAGGCCTGCATGAGCGCGCCGGACAGCCCCAAGGCGGCGCCCGCGGTGAGGCCGAGGACGGTGCGCGGTACGCGGACGGTCCAGACGATGTTGTCCACGAGATGGCTGGAGGGGTGGCCGAAAAGCGCCCGGACGACCTGGTCCGGGGGGATGTCGACGGCACCCAGCCCGATCGACAGCACGCACAGTCCGGCCAGGGCGACGACCGGCAACACGACGAGCAGGGCGGGGCGCAGGTGTCCGCGCGCGGTCACCGGCCTGGCTCCACGGCCAGCATCCTTAGGTTAGGCACACCTTAACCCTACCGCCGTGAGCTGTGCGGTCACGCCCCGCCGGGGAGGTCTATCAAGTTAGGTAATGCTTACCTTAATATGGCGAGCGGTCGCGGCTCGGTCGAGTCGATTCCGCACATAAGGGAAGGCACGGGCACCGGTGTCGGGTAACGAAGAACTGGCGATGGCGGCAAGGGACTTCTGGCGCGAGCGGCTGATTCCGCTCGCACAGGAGACCGTTCTCCCCGTCGACTTCCCCTATCCGCAGCGTCCCGCGGGACCGGCCGCGGTGCGCTCCCGTGCCCTGCCCGGCACGGCCGCGGGTCAGGAACGGCACCTCGCGGCGTACGTCGCCCTGCTCCACCACTACGGCGGCGGGGCCACCGACCTCGTCCTCGCCCACGACGGCGTGCCGCTGCGCGTCGCGCTCACCGCCGACACCACCTTCGCCGGGCTCACCGCGCAGGTGGCCGACGCCGCGGAGCGGGCCCACGCCCACCGCGTCCCGGCCACCGTGCTCGCCGCCGAGCTGGGCGCCGCGGCGACCCGCGGTGGCGGTCTGCTCTGCAACACCGGCTTCGCAGCCGGTGACTGGGCGGGCGGCCCCCTCGACCTCGAACTGCGGGTGGTGTCCGGCGAGATCCACGCCGCCTACCACCCCGGCCTCTTCGAGGCCGCCACCGTCGACCGGATCCTCGGCCACTACGCCACCCTCCTCTCCGACGCCACCGCGCACCCCGGCCGCGTCGTCGGCGACCTCGCAACCCTCGACGGGCCGGAGCGGCACCGCGTCCTCCACGAGTGGAACGACACCGGCCACGACGTGCCGCTCACCACCTGGCCCGCCCTGTTCGCCGAGCAGGTCCGCACCCGGCCCGACGAGACCGCCCTGGTCTTCGAGGACGTCCGCCTCACCTACGCCGAACTCGACGCCCGCGCCAACCGGCTGGCCCACGCCCTCGTCGCCCGGGGCGCCGGCCCCGAGACGGTGGTGGCACTGGCCGTGCCACGCTCGGCCGAGCTGATCGTCGCCGAGGTCGCGGTGCTCAAGTCCGGCGCCGCCTACCTGCCGGTCGACACCGACTACCCCGCCGACCGCGTCGCCTACATGCTCGCCGACGCCACGCCGGTGTGCCTCGTCACCACCGCCGAGGTCGCCGCCGACCTGCCCGGCGAGGTGCCCACGCTGCTCTTGGACGCCCCGGACACCGTCGCCGAGCTCGCCGGGCTGCCGGCCCACGACCCCGAGTCCGGCGGCCGGCTGACGGTCGCGAACGCCGCGTACGTCATCTACACCTCCGGCTCCACCGGCCGGCCCAAGGGTGTCGTCCTCTCCCACGCCGGCGTCGCCAAGCTCGTGGCCACCCAGAGCGAGCGCTTCGGCATCGGCCCCCACAGCCGGGTGCTGCAGTTCGCCTCCCCGAGCTTCGACGTCGCCTTCTGGGACCTGTGCCTCGGCCTGCTCTCCGGCGGACGGCTCGTCGTCGTACCCTCCGAACGACGCGTCCCCGGCCCGCCGCTGGCCGACTACGCGAACGCCCACGGCGTCACCTTCATGATCCTGCCGCCCGCGCTGCTCGCCGCCATGCCCGACGACGTGCACCTGCCCGCGGAGGCCACGCTGCTCGCCGGCACCGAGCGCGTCTCGCCCGAACTCGTCGGCCGCTACGCGCGCGGCCGCATGATGTTCAACGCCTACGGCCCGACCGAGGCGACCACCAACTCCACGCTCGGCCTGTGCGATCCCGACACCCCGGCCGGCACCATCGTGCCCATCGGCGTGCCCGACCCCGGCACCCGCGCCTACGTCCTCGACGCCCGGCTGCGGCCGGTCCCCGCCGGTGTCGCGGGAGAGCTCTACCTCGGCGGCGCCGGGCTGGCCCGCGGCTACCTCGGGCGGCCCGACCTGACGGCCGAGCGCTTCGTCGCCGACCCCTTCGGCGAGCCGGGGGAGCGGCTGTACCGCACCGGCGACCTCGTGCGCTGGAAGTCCGACGGGCGGATGGAGTTCCTCGGCCGCGTCGACAGCCAGGTCAAGATCCGCGGCTTCCGCATCGAGCCCGGCGAGATCGAGTCCGTGCTGCGCGCCCACCCCGGCGTCGCCCAGGCAGCCGTCGTCGTCCGCGAGGACCGGCCCGGCGACCGGCGGCTGGCCGCCTACGTCGTGCCGTCGCTCGACGGCGACGCCGAGGTCGCCGAGTGGAAGGACCTGCACGAACTCCTGTACTCCGCCGCGGGTTCCGAGGGCTTCCGGGAGAACTTCGCCGGCTGGAACAGCATGTACGACGGGCTGCCCATCCCGCTCGCCGACATGCGCGAGTGGCGGACGGCCACCGTCGAGCGCATCGCCGCGCTCGCGCCGCGCCGCGTCCTGGAGATCGGCGTCGGCAGCGGCCTGCTGCTGTCCCGCCTGGCCCCCGGCTGCGAGGCGTACTGGGGCACCGACGTCTCCGAGGAGGCCGTCGCCGCGCTGCGCGCCCAGATCCGCGACGTACCGGAACTCGCCGGGCGCGTCGAGCTGTCGGCCCGCCCCGCGCACGACACCACCGGACTGCCCGCGGGCCACTTCGACGTCGTCGTCATCAACTCCGTCGCCCAGTACTTCCCGGGCGCCGACTACCTCCAGGACGTGCTGCGCAAGGCCGCCGCGCTGCTCGCCCCCAGCGGTGCGATCTTCGTCGGCGACGTGCGCAACCTGCGGCTGCTGCGCACCCTGCGCGCCGCCGTGGAGAGCCGCCGCGGTGCCGGCGACGAGGGCGCCGCCGGTGACGCCGCCGACAAGGAGGCGTTGCGCGCCGCCGTCGACCGCTCGGTGGCGTGGGAGGGCGAACTCCTCGTCGACCCGGACTGGTTCACGGGCCTCGACGGTTTCGCCGCCCAGGTGCGCGTCAAGCGCGGCGTCCACCACAACGAGCTGACCCGCTACCGCTACGACGTCGAACTGCGCCCGGCACCCACCTCGGTGGAACCGGACACGGGTGACGAGATCGCATGGGCGGCCCTCGGCGGCCTCGACGCCCTGGACGCCCGGCTCGCCGCGCGCCCGGAGCGGCTGCGCGTCACCGCCGTGCCCAACGCCCGCCTCACCGAGGACCTCGACGCCCTCGCCGTCCTCGACGACAGCAGCCGCCCCGGCGGCGACGGCGCCGGCAGCGTCGATCCTGAATCGCTGCACGAACTCGCCGCGCGGCACGGCCTGTCCGCCGCCCTGACCTGGACCGGGGACGCCGACGACGGCAGCGTCGACGCCGTCTTCACCGCCGAGGACGCCGACCCGGGCCCGCTGTACCGGCCCGGGGGCGGCCGCCCGCTCGCCAACCGGCCCGCCCCCTTCCGCGACGTCACCGCGCTGATGCGCACGCTGCGCGCGCACGCCGCCGCATTCCTGCCGGAATACATGGTCCCCGCGGCGCTCGTGCCCCTGGACCGACTGCCGGTGACGCCCAGCGGCAAGCTCGACGGCGCCGCCCTGCCCGTCCCCGACTACGCCGCCCTCAGCTCGGGCCGCGCCCCGCGCGACGCCCGCGAGGAGCTGCTGTGCGCCCTGTACGCGCAGGCCCTCGGTGTGCGGACCGTCACGATCGACGACGACTTCTTCGCGCTCGGCGGCGACAGCATCGTGGCGATCCAGCTGCTCGTCCTCGCCCGCCGCGCCGGCCTGCGCCTCACCCCGCGCGAGGTCTTCCGGCACCGCACCGTCGCCGCGCTCGCCGAAGTCGCCCAGGAGGGCGGCCCGGACGACGCCGCCGCGGAGGAGCAGGCCGCGCCCCTGCTGTCCCTGACGGACGCCGAACTGGCCGCGCTGCGCGGCGAACTCGCGGTCACCGTCGACGAGGTGCTGCCGCTCGGCCCGCTGCAGGAGGGCTTCTTCTTCCACGCCCTCGTCGACGGCGCCGACCACGACGCCTACGTCGTGCAGCAGGCCGTGGAGCTGTCAGGACCGGTCGACGGCGCCGCCCTGCGGCGCGCCATGGAACGTCTCCTGGAGCGGCACGCCCCGCTGCGCGCCTGCTTCCGCCAGCTCCCCGACGGCCGGCCCGTCCAGGTCGTCACCAGTGGCGCCGTGCTGCCCTGGCGCGAGGTCGACCTGTCCGCGCAGGAGGACGGCGCGCGCCGCGGCCTCGCGGACGCCGTCGCCGCCGACGAGCGGTCCCGGCTGTTCGACCTCGCGCGGCCGCCGCTGCTGCGCTGCGCGCTCGTCCGCCTGGGCGCGGACCGCAGCCGCCTGCTGCTGACGTTCCACCACATCGTCGCGGACGGCTGGTCGCTGCCCGTCCTCCACCGCGAGCTGATGGCCCTGTACGCGGACGACCCGGCGCCGCTGCCCGCGGTGCCCGCGTACGCCGGCTACCTGCGGCGCATCGCCGCTGCCGACCGGGACGCCGCCCGCGCCGCGTGGCGTACCGCGCTCGCCGGTCTCGAAGGCCCCACGCGTCTGGTGGACGCGCCCGCCGACGGCGGCCCGGTCGAGCCCGCACAGGTCCGCGTGGAGCTCTCCGAGCGCGTCACGGCCCGCCTCGCGGCCCGTGCCCGCGAGCTCGGTGTCACCCTCGGCACCGTCGTGCAGGGCGCCTGGGGCCTGCTGCTGGGCCGGCTGACCGGACAGCAGGACGTCGTCTTCGGCACCACCGTCTCCGGCCGCGACGCCGCCGTCGACGGCATCGACTCCATGGTCGGCCTGTTCATCAACACCCTGCCGACCCGGCTCGCCTGGGACCCGGCCGCCGGCCTCGGCACGCTGCTACGCCGCCTCCAGGACGAGCAGAGCACCCTGCTCGACCACCAGCACCTCGGCCTCGCCGAGATCCAGCGGGCCGCCGGGCACGCGGGCGGCGGCGAACTCTTCGACACCCTCGTCGTCTTCGAGAACTACCCCGCCGAGACCGGCCTCGCCGACCCCTCGGGCACCGTACGCGTCAGCGGCCACGCCTTCCACGACACCGTGCACTATCCGCTCGCGCTCATCGTGAAGCCCGGCCGCCGCATGGACCTGCGGCTCAAGCACCACGCGCGCCGGATCGACGCCGAGGCCGTCCGCGCCCTCGGCGACCGGCTCACGCTGCTGCTGGAAGCCATCGCCGACGATCCCGGCCGCCCGGTCGGCTCCGTCGACCTGCTCACCCCGCACGAGCACGCCACCGCCCACCTCGACGGCGCCGTCCGCGACGTCCCGGCCACGACACTGCCCGCCGCCATCGCCGCGCAGACCGCCCGTACCCCCGGCGCGACCGCCGTCGTGTACGGCGACACCACCCTGACGTACGCCGAACTCGATGCGCGCGCCGAGGCGCTGGCCGCGCGGCTGCGCGCCCGCGGCGCCGGACCGGAGGGCTTCGTCGCCGTCGCCGTCCCCCGCTCGGCGGACCTCATGGTGGCGCTGCTCGGCGTCCTCAAGTCCGGCGCGGCCTACCTGCCTGTCGACCTGGACTACCCCGCCGAGCGCGTCGCCTACATGCTCGCCGACTCCGGCGCCACCACCGTCGTCACCACGGCGGCCGACGCCCCGCGGCTGCCCGCCGTGGAGGGCCTGACGCCGCTGCTGGTCGACGCCCCCGCCGAAGATGCCCAGGGGAACGGTGCCGGTGCGGCGGCCCGGCCCGACGACCCGGCGTACCTGATCTACACCTCCGGCTCCACCGGCCGCCCCAAGGGCGTGGTCGTCACCCACCGCGCCGTGGTCAACCGCCTCGCGTGGACGCAGGGCGAGTACGGCCTGACGGCCGACGACCGCGTCCTGCAGAAGACCCCGTCCAGCTTCGACGTCAGTGTGTGGGAGTTCTTCTGGCCGCTGTGCGAGGGCGCCGCCGTCGTCCTCGCCCGGCCCGACGGGCACCGCGACCCGGCCTACCTCGCCGGGCTCGTCCGCGAACAGGGCGTCACCACCCTGCACTTCGTGCCCTCCATGCTGGAGGCGTTCCTCAGCACGCCGGAGGTGACCGCCGACGCCTCGTGGGCGGCGAGCCTGCGCCGCGTGCTCAGCAGCGGCGAGGCCCTGCCCGGCGCCGCCGCCGCGCGCTGGCAGGCGCTCACCGGGGTGCCGCTGCACAACCTCTACGGGCCCACCGAGGCCGCCGTCGACGTCACCCACCACGCCTTCGACGGCGCCCCGGACACCACCGTGCCCATCGGCCGCCCGGTGTGGAACACGGGCCTGCGCGTGCTGGACGCCTGCCTGCGCCCGGTGCCGGACGGCGTGCCCGGCGAGCTCTACCTGACCGGTGTGCAGCTCGCCCGCGGCTACCACGGCCGCTCCGCGCTCACCGCCGAGCGTTTCGTCGCCGACCCGTACGGCGCGCCCGGCGAGCGGATGTACCGCACCGGCGACCTCGTGCGCCGGCGTTGGGGGTCCCCCCGGCTGGAGGCCGGGGGAGGTGTCGTGGAGTACCTGGGCCGCACCGACCGCCAGGTCAAGCTGCGCGGCAACCGCATCGAGCCCGGCGAGACCGAGGCCGCCCTCGTCCGGCTCCCGGAGGTCGCCCAGGCCGCGGTGACCGTCCGCGAGCAGCGCCTCGTGGCGTACGTCGTCCCGACGCGCGACTCCCGCCCGGACACCGCCGCCCTGCGCGCCGCCGTGGCCGAGCTGCTGCCCGCGCCGCTCGTCCCGGACGCCTTCGTCGTGCTGGACGCGCTGCCGCTGACCCCCAGCGGCAAGCTGGACCGCGCCGCGCTGCCCGCGGCCGAGGCCGAGCGCGCCCCCGCCCGCGCTCCGCGCACCGGCCGCGAGCGCACGCTGACGGAGGTCTTCGCGGCCGTCCTCGGCCTGCCGGACGCCGGCCCCGACGACGACTTCTTCCTCCTCGGCGGCGACAGCATCAGCTCCATAGGCGTCGCCAGCCGCGCCCGCGCCGCCGGTCTCGAACTGACCCCGCGCGACGTCTTCGAGCACCGCACCCCCGCCGCCCTCGCACTGGCCGCCCGCACCGGCGCCGCCGCCGTGGAGCGCACCGGGCCGGTCCGCCCCGAGCTGACGCCCGGGGAGACCGAGCGCGTCCACCGCACCGCCGGGGGAGCGGTCGCCGGGATCTGGCCGCTCGCCCCGCTCCAGGAAGGCCTGTTCTTCCACTCCGCCTACGACGACGGCGCCCTGGACGTCTACACCGTCCACGAGACCTTCGATTTCGCCGAGCGCCTGGACGAGGACCGGCTGCGCGCCGCCGCCCGCACCCTGCTCGACCGCAACCCGGGGCTCCGCGCCGGGTTCACCAGCGACGGGCTGCGCCAGCCCGTGCAGTTCATCGTCGCCGAGCCCGAAGTGCCGCTGGAGACGGTCGACCTGTCGGCGCTGCCCGCCGCCGAGCAGGAGGCGCGGCTGCGCGCCCTGATGGACGAGGAGCGCACCCGCCGCTTCGACCTGTCCGCGCCGCCCCTGTTCCGCATGCTGCTCGTACGCCGCGGCGCGGAGCTCGGCGACCGCCTCGTCATCGGCCGCCACCTGATCCTGTGGGACGGCTGGTCCGCCTGGCTCTTCCTCGACCAGCTCTTCGCCCTCTACGCGACCGGCGGGGACGACACCAGCCTGCCGCGCCCCGGCTCGTACGGGGACTACCTGGCCTGGCTCGGCACCCAGGACGACGCCGCCGCGACCGCCGCCTGGCGCGCCGCGCTGGCCGGCCTGGAGGAGCCCACCCTGCTCGTGCCGGCCGTTGCCGACGCGGGCCTGGAACCCGTCATCCCCGAGCAGTTGGACGCGCTGCTCCCCGCGGAGCTCGGCGACTCGCTGCGCGAGCGGGCCCGCGCCCACGGCCTCACCCTCAACACGGTGCTCAACGCCGCCTGGGGCCTGACCCTGGCCTCGGCGACCGGCCGCACCGACGTCGTGTTCGGCACGACCGTCGCGGGCCGGCCGGCCGAGGTGCCGGACGTGGAGAACGTCATCGGCATGTTCCTCAACACGGTGCCCGCCCGCGTCGCCCTCGACCCGGCGGAACCCGTCCTCGACCTGCTGCGGCGCATCCAGGGCGAGCGCCTGGAACTGATGCCGTACGAGTACCTGGGCCTGGGTGTGCTGCAGGCCGAGACCGGACACCGGCGGCTGTTCGACACCCTCTTCGTGCTGCGCAACAACGACACCGAGGACCGGCTGGAGCGGCTGCGCGCCGAGCACGGCGCCACCGCCGTCGCCAACGCCGACGCCACGCACTACCCCGTCAACCTGATCGTGACGCCGGGGCAGCGCGTCCTGGTCACCCTCGCGCACCGGCCCGACGTCGTCCCGCACGAGGCCGCCCGCGCGCTGCTGGACCGCTTCACCGTCCTGCTGGAGGGCATGGCGCAGGACCTGACGGCCCCCGTCGGCCGTCTCGACCCGCTGCTGCCCGCCGAACACGCGGCCCTGGAGCGGGAGTGGACCGGCAGCCGGGTCCCGGAGCCCACCGAGACCATCGCCGACCTCCTCGCCGCGCAGGCCGCCCGCACCCCGGACGCCACCGCCCTCGTCTTCGGCGAGCGCACCCTCACCTACGCAGGACTCGACGCCGCCGTGAACCGCACCGCCCGGCTGCTGCTCGCCCGCGGCGCGGGCCCGGAGAAGGTCGTCGCGCTCGGCCTGCCCCGCTCCGCGGAGATGGTCGTGGCCCTCTTCGCGGTGCTGCGGACCGGCGCCGCCTACCTGCCGCTGGAGCTGGACCACCCGGCCGACCGGCTCTCCCTGATGCTGGAGGACGCCCGGCCCCTGCTGCTCCTGACCCACGCGGCTGTCTCGGCCACCCTGGACGCCGGCACCCCGCGGGTCCTGCTCGACGACCCGGCCGTCGCCGACGAGCTGGCGGAGCTGTCCGACGCCCCGGTCGTCGCGGACTTCAGCCTGGAGCACCCCGCGTACGTCATCTACACCTCGGGCTCCACCGGCCGCCCCAAGGGCGTCGTCACCCCCTACCGGGGCCTTACGAACATGCAGCTCAACCACCAGAAGGAGATCTTCGAGCCGGCGATCGCCGCGGCGGGGGGCCGGCGGCTGCGCGTCGCGCACACCGTCTCCTTCGCCTTCGACATGTCGTGGGAGGAGCTGCTGTGGCTCGTCGAGGGTCACGAAGTGCACGTCTGCGACGAGGAGCTGCGGCGTGACGCCCACGCGCTGACCGCCTACTGCGAGCGGCACCGCATCGACGTCGTCAACGTCACTCCGACCTACGCCCGGCTGCTCATCGAGGAGGGCCTGCTCGAAGGGCACGTCCCGCCGCTGGTGCTGCTCGGCGGCGAAGCCGTCCCCGAGACGGTCTGGACGCGGCTGCGCGACACCCCGGGGAGTTACGGCTACAACCTGTACGGCCCGACCGAGTACACCATCAACACCCTCGGCGGCGGCACCCACGACAGCGCCACGCCCACTGTCGGCCGCCCCATCCGCGGCACCCGCGCCCACATCCTCGACGCCTGGCTGCGCCCGGTGCCCGACGGCGTCCCCGGCGAGCTGTACATCGCGGGTGTCGGCCTGGCCCGCGGCTACCTGGACCGGCCCGGCCTGACCGCCGAGCGGTTCGTCGCCGACCCCTTCGGCGAGCCCGGCGAGCGGATGTACCGCACGGGCGACCTGGTGCGGCGCAATGCCGATGGCAACCTGGACTTCCTTGGCCGTACCGACGACCAGGTCAAGATCCGCGGCTACCGCGTCGAGCCCGGCGAGATCGAGACCGCCCTCAGCCGCCACCCGCGCGTCTCGCAGGCCGCCGTCGTCGTCCGCGACGACCGGCTGATCGGCTACGTCGTCCCCGCCCCCGCCGAGGCCGCCGAACGCGAGTCCACCGAGCGCGCCCAGGTCGGCGAGTGGCAGGAGATCTACTCCGACGAGTACGAGGAGATCTCCACCGCCGTCTTCACCGAGGAGTACGCGGGCTGGGACAGCTCCTACGACGGGCGGCCCATCCCCTTCGAGGACATGCACGAGTGGCGCGAGGCCACCCTCGCCCGCATCCGCGAACTGCGCCCGCGCCGCGTCCTGGAGATCGGCGTCGGCTCCGGCCTGCTGCTGTCCCGGCTGGCCCCGGAAGCCGAGGCTTACTGGGCCACCGACTTCGCCGCCCCCGTCATCCGCAAGATCGGCGAGGAGCTGCGGCGGGACCCGGAGCTCGCCGCCAAGGTGGAGCTGCGCTGCCGTCCCGCCGACGACCTGCAGGGGCTGCCCACCGGGTACTTCGACACGATCGTCATCAACTCCGTCATCCAGTACTTCCCCAGCGTGGCCTACCTGGAGTCGGTCGTGCGCGGAGCCATGGAGCTGCTCGTCCCCGGCGGCGCGCTCTTCGTCGGCGACGTCCGCAACCTGCGGCTCGCCCGCACCTTCCACACCGAGATCCAGCGCGCCCGGGGCACCGGCGGAGCGGAGTTCGAGCGGGCCGTGGAACGCGGCCTGCGCCTGGAGAAGGAACTCCTGGTCGACCCCGACTTCTTCGCGCACCTCGGCTACGGCCTCGACCTGCGCACCAAGCGCGGACGCCACCACAACGAGCTGACCCGGCACCGCTACGACGCCGTGCTCTACCGCGGCGAGGCCTCCGTGCGGCTGGGCGATGAGTCCGTGGCGGCGTGGTCGCCCGGTCTTGCCGAGCGGCTGCGCGGGGAGCGGCCCGAACGGCTGCGCCTCACCGGTGTGCCGGACGGCCGCGTCCGTCCGGACGGCGTCGACCCGGAGACCCTGCACGAACTGGCCGCCGACCTCGGCTGCCGCGTGCTCACGACGTGGGGTGCCGAAGCCGGCACCTACGAGGCCGTCCTCGTCCCGGCCGGCACCACCGGCACGACCGCCGGCCTGTACCGGCCGGGCGGCGGCAGCGCCCCGTACGCCAACGACCCGGCGGCGGGCCGCGACGCGAGCGCCCTGGTCCGCGTGCTGCGCGAGGACCTGAAGCGCGAACTGCCCGAGTACATGGTCCCGGCCGCCTTCGTCACCCTCGACCGGCTGCCGATGAACGCCAACGGCAAGCTCGACGTGCGGGCGCTGCCCGACGCCGAGCCGGCGGTGGCCCTCGGCGGCGGACGCGGACCGCGCACCCCGCAGGAAGAGGTGCTGTGCCGTCTGTTCGCCGAGGTGCTGGCCCTGCCGTCGGTGGGCGCCGAGGACGACTTCTTCGACCTGGGCGGCCACTCGCTGCTCGCCACCCGCCTGGTCAGCCGGGCCCGCACCGAGCTCGGCGCCGAACTCGCCATCCGCGACCTCTTCGAGGCCCCGACGCCCGCCCGGCTCGCGGAGCGCGCCGACGCCGGACGGCCCGCCCGCCCCGCGCTCACCGCGGCCGCCGAACGGCCCGCCCTCGTCCCGCTCTCCGCCGCGCAGCGCCGCCTGTGGCTGGTGGAACGCCTCACCGGCGGCGGCGCCGCGTACAACTTCCCGCTCGTGTTCCGGCTGCGCGGCGCCCTGAACACCGACGCCCTGCGCCGGGCCCTGGGCGATGTCGCGGGGCGCCACGAGGCGCTGCGCACCCTGATCGGCGAGCAGGACGGCGAGCCGTACCAGCGGATCGTCCCCGCCGCCGAGGCGCTGCCCGGGTTCAGCGTCGCCGACTGCGCCGGGTCCGAGCTCCCGGGGCTGATCGAGGCCGCCCAGCGCCGCCCCTTCGACCTGGCGACGGAACTGCCGCTGCGCTGCGAGGTGTTCCGGGTCGGCGCCGACGACCACGTGGTGGCCGTCGTACTGCACCACATCACCACCGACGAGTGGTCCGACCGCCCCTTCATGGCGGACCTGACCGCCGCCTACACCGCCCGCGCCGCGGGCTCCGCCCCGGCCTGGCAGCCGCTGCCCGTCCAGTACGCGGACTACACCCTCTGGCAGGAGCGCCTGCTCGGCACCGTCGGTGACACACAGCTCGCCTACTGGACCGAGCGGTTGCGCGACCTGCCCGAGGAGCTGGCGCTGCCGCTCGACCGGCCGCGTCCCGCCGCGCCCACCGGCGCCGGCGCGATCGTGCACGGTGAGGTGCCCGTGGAACTGGGCCGGGAACTGCGGGAGCTGTCCACCGCGACCGGCACCAGCATGTTCATGCTGTTCCAGGCCGCCACCGCCGCGCTGCTGCACCGGCTCGGCGCGGGCGAGGACGTCCCGCTCGGCGCGCCCATCGCCGGCCGTACCGACAGCGGCCTCGACGACCTCGTCGGCTTCTTCGTCAACACCCTCGTGCTGCGCACCGACCTGTCCGGCGACGCGCTGACGTTCCGTCAATTGCTGGGCCGGGTACGCGAGTCGGCTCTGGAAGCCTTCGAGCACCAGGACATGCCCTTCGACCGGGTCGTGGAGGCGGTGAACCCGCCGCGCGCGGCGGGCCGCAACCCACTGTTCCAGGTGATGCTGGGCTACCACCACCGCCCGGACGGCGACCCCGACGTCTTCGGGCTGCCCACCGAGTGGTTCGACATGGACACCGGCACGGCCAAGTTCGACCTCGACTTCACCTTCGTCGACCACGGCGAGGCACACCCGCTGGCTCTGCTGCTGGAGTACGCGACCGACCTGGCCGACGAGGCCACCGCCGCGCTGCTCGTCGCCCGGCTGGTCCTGCTGCTGCGGCAGGCCGCGGCCCACCCGGACCTCCCGCTGGCGGAGTTCGACCTGCTCACGCCCGCCGAGCACGAGGCCGCCGCCGTCGCCTGGAACGACACCGCGCGGCACGGCGCGGAGACCCGGGCGGTGCCCGAGATCCTCGCCGACACCGTCCGGGCCCACCCGGAGCGGACGGCCGTGGTGACCGCCCCCGGCACGCTGACCTTCGCCGAACTGGGCGACCGGGTCGGCGCCCTGGCCGGCCTGGTCCGTGCGCACGGCGCGGCCGAGGGCACGGTGGTGGCCCTCGCGCTGCCGCGGCACGCCATGGTCCCGGCGATCCTCGGCGTGCTCGCCTCGGGCGCCGCCTACCTGCCGCTCGATCCCGCCCTGCCCGCCGACCGGCTGGAGTTCATGCTCCGCGACGCGGGCCCGGTCTGCCTGCTCACCACCGCCGACCTCGCCGAACGCCTTCCGGCAACGCCGGGCGTCGCGCGGCTGCTGCTCGACGGGCCGCTGCCCGAAGCCGAGTTCGCACGCCCGGCCGGGTACCCGGCGCTGGGGGCCGCATACACCATCTACACCTCCGGCTCCACCGGTACCCCCAAGGGCGTCGTCGGCACCCACCGGGGCCTGTCCAACCTCTTCGGCGCCCACCTGCGCGACATGGTCGAACCGGCGGTCCGTGCCACCGGCCGCGACGTCCTGAAGGCCGCGCACACCGCCTCGTTCAGCTTCGACGCCTCCTGGGACCCGCTGCTGTGGCTGCTGGCGGGCCACGAACTGCACGTCGTGGACGAGACCACGATGACGGAACCGGCCGCGCTCCTCGCGCACCTGGCGGAGACCGGAGCCGACTACGTCGACCTCACCCCGACCTACCTGGGCGAGCTGACCCACCACGGCTTCCTCGCCGCGGGCGGCTACGCGCCCGCCGTCCTCACCGTCGGCGGCGAGGCCACCCCGCCCGCCCTGTGGCAGCGGCTGTCCGAGCTCCCCGGCACCCAGGTGCACGACCTGTACGGGCCCACCGAGGCCTCCGTCGACGCCTACGGACGCCACAGCGGGGCCCGGGAGTGGGCGGCGCCGCTGGACAACACCCGCGCGTACGTCCTCGACGAGCGGCTGCGCCCGGCACCGCTCGGCGTGCCAGGCGAGCTCTACCTCGCCGGAGCGGGCCTGGCCCGCGGCTACCTCGGCCGGCCGGACCTGACGGCCGAGCGGTTCGTGGCCGACCCGTACGGCACCCCCGGCGAGCGCATGTACCGCACGGGCGACCTGGCGCGACGCCGGGCCGACAGCACCCTTGAGTACCTGGGCCGTACCGACGACCAGGTCAAGATCCGCGGCTTCCGCGTGGAGCCCGGTGAGATCGAGTCCGTCCTCACCGCCGATCCCGGTGTGTCCACGGCCGCCGTCGTCGTCCGCGAGGACACCCCCGGTGTGCCGCGCCTCGTCGCGTACGTCGTCCCCGCCCCCGGCCACGATCCCGGCCACGAGCCCGACCCCGCCGCGCTGCGCGCCCGTGTTGCCGCCGCGCTGCCCGAGCACATGGTGCCCGCCGCGTTCGTGCACCTGGCGGCGCTGCCGCGCACCGTCAACGGCAAGCTGGACCGGGCCGCGCTGCCCGCGCCCGACCTGTCGTCGGCGGTCGGCGGACGGCTGCCCCGCACCCCGCGTGAAGAGCTGCTCGCCGAGCAGTTCGCCGCCGTGCTGGGCCTGGAACGGGTCGGCATCGACGACGACTTCTTCGTCCTCGGCGGCCACTCGCTGCTCGCGATGCGCCTGATCAGCCGCATCCGTACCGCGCTCGGTATCGGGGTGACGCTGCGCGCCGTCTTCGACGCGCCCACCGTCGCCCGGCTCGCCGCCCTGCTGGACGGTCAGGGCGCGCAGGAGCGTCCGGCCCTGACCGCGGGCCGCGCCCTGCCCGAGCGGCTGCCGCTCTCCTCGGCCCAGCGCCGGCTGTGGCTGCTGCACCAGGTCGACGCCGCCGACCCCTCGTACAACCTCCCGGCCGCCTGGCGCCTGACCGGCGCCCTGGACCGTGCCGCGCTGGAGGCGGCGCTGAACGACCTCGTCGCCCGCCACACCACCCTGCGCACGCTCTTCCCGGCCGTGGACGGCGTGCCCCACCAGCACGTCCTGGCGCCGGAGCGGGCGCGCGTGACGCTCGGCACCGCGGCCCCGGACGAGCTGCCCCGGATCGCCGTACGGCCGTTCGACCTGGAACGCGAACTGCCGCTGCGCGCCCACCTGTCCGCGACCGGTCCTGACGAGCACCTGCTGCTGCTCGTGCTGCACCACATCGCCACCGACGAGTGGTCCGACCGGGCCCTGCTCGCCGACCTCGGCACCGCCTACGCCGCGCGCGCCGCGGGACACGGCCCCGACTGGGGGCCGCTGCCGGTGAGTTACGCCGACTACACGCTCTGGCAGCGCGAGCTGCTGGAGCACTCCGGCGACGGCCTGCTCGCCTACTGGACGGAGACCCTGCGCGGCCTCCCCGAGGAACTGGCGCTGCCCACCGACCGGCAGCGCCCCCAGGAGTCCTCGCACACCGGCGGCACCGTGGGCTTCACGATCCGGCCCGAGCTGGAACGCGCCCTGCGCGCGCTCGCCCGCCGCGAGGGCGCCAGCATGTTCATGGTCTCCCAGGCCGCCGTCGCCGCCCTGCTGCACCGGCTCGGCGCGGGCGAGGACATCCCGCTCGGCGCGCCCGTCTCCGGACGCGCGGACGAGCGCCTGGAGGACCTCGTCGGTTTCTTCGTCAACTCCCTCGTGCTGCGCACCGACCTGTCCGGCGAGCCCGGCTTCGCGGAGCTGCTGCGCCGCGTCCGGACGGCCGACCTCGCCGCGTACGAGCACCAGGAGCTGCCCTTCGAGCGGCTGGTCGAAGCCCTCAACCCGGGCCGTTCGCTGGCCCGGCACCCGCTCTTCCAGGTGATGGTCGTCCATCTCGCCGAGCGCGCCGGCACCCCCGTGCTGCCGGGCCTCACCGCACGCCCGGAGCCGGTCGGCCAGGACACCGCCAAGTTCGACCTCAGCTTCGACTTCGTCGAGCAGGGCGAGGGCAACGGCATCCAGGGCTGGATCGAGTACAGCGCCGACCTCTTCGACCGGCCGACCGCCGAACTCCTCGCCCGCCGCATGGAACGCCTGCTGGAGCAGGCCGCCGCCGCACCCGAGCGGCCCGTCGGGCACCTGGACGTACTGGAGGACGACGAACGCACCCGCGTCCTGGGGGAGTGGAACGCCACCGGCCACGCCGTGCCCGGCCTCACCCTCCCCGAGCTGTTCCGCGCCCAGGCCGCCGCGACCCCGTCCGCGCCCGCGCTGCTGGTGGAGGACACCCCGGTCGGGTACGCGGAGCTGGAGGCCCGCGTCGAACGCCTCGCCCACGTCCTCGCGGGCGCGGGCGTCGGCCCGGAGTCCACGGTGGCCGTCGCGCTGCCGCGTTCGGCGGCCCTGGTCGTCACCCTGCTCGCCGTCCACCGCGCGGGCGGCGCCTACCTGCCGCTCGACACCGACTACCCGGCGGAGCGGCTGGCGTTCATGCTCGCCGACGCCCGTCCGGTGTGCGTGGTGACCACCGACGGCGTCGACCTGCCGGACACCGACGCGCCGCGCCTCCTGGTCGACGCCGACGGCGCCGCGGCGGCGGACGCCGCCACCGGCCCGCTCCCGCAGGCGTACGACCCGCGCCGGCCCGCCTACGTCATTTACACCTCCGGCTCGACCGGCCGCCCCAAGGGCGTCGTCATACCGCAGGAGGGCATCGTCAACCGCCTGCTGTGGATGCAGGACACCTACGGCCTGACCGCCGACGACCGCGTGCTGCAGAAGACGCCGTCGAGCTTCGACGTGTCGGTCTGGGAGTTCTTCTGGCCGCTGATCACCGGCGCGACGCTCGTCGTGGCCCGCCCCGAGGGCCACAAGGACCCGGCCTACCTCGCCAGGCTGATCCAGGACAGCGGCGTCACCACGGCGCACTTCGTGCCGTCGATGCTGCGCGCCTTCCTCGACGAGCCGGCCGCGGCCGGCTGCACGGGGCTGCGCCGTGTGGTCTGCAGCGGCGAGGCGCTGCCCGCCCCGCTCGCCGCCCGTTTCCAGGAGGTGCTGGGCACGGCCGGGCTGCACAACCTGTACGGCCCCACGGAGGCGTCCGTCGACGTCACCGCCCGGCACGTCACGCCGGGGGCCACCGCCGTCCCGATCGGCCGCCCGGTGTGGAACACCCGCACCTATGTGCTGGACGCCTCGCTGCGCCCGGTTCCCCCGGGCGTGCCGGGTGAGCTGTACCTCGCGGGCGTGCAGCTGGCGCGCGGCTACCTCGGCCGGCCCGGGCTGACCGCCGAACGGTTCGTCGCCGACCCGTACGGGGAGCCAGGGAGCCGGATGTACCGCACCGGCGACCTGGCGCGCTGGACGCGCGAGGGAGAGCTGGACTACCTGGGCCGCGTCGACGACCAGGTCAAGCTGCGCGGCTTCCGCGTCGAACCGGGCGAGATCGAGGGAGTGCTGACCGGGCATCCCGCGGTCGCCTCGGCCACCGTCCTGCTGCGCGACGAGCGCCTGGTGGCGTACGTCGTCCCCGCCCCGGGACGGGACGCCGGCACGGCGGCGCTGCGCGCCCACGCGGCCGCCGCGCTGCCGGAGCACATGGTGCCCGCCGCCTTCGTGCTCCTGGACGAGCTCCCGCTCACGCCGAACGGCAAGCTCGACCGCGCGGCCCTGCCCGCGCCGGACTTCGCCGCCCAGGTCACCGCGACCGCGCCCCGCACCCCGCGCGAGGAGCGCATGTGCGAGCTCGTCGCCGCCGTCCTCGGCCTCGAACGGGTCGGCGCCGACGACGACTTCTTCACCCTCGGCGGCGACAGCATCGTCGCCATGCAGCTCGTGGTCCGGGCCCGCGCCGCCGGGCTGACGATCACGCCGCGCGACGTCTTCCGCCACAAGACCCCCGCGGGCCTGGCGGCCGTCGCCGTCGACACCGTCCGCGAGGACACCGCCGACGACAACGAGCTGCTGCCCGGCCTCACCGACGCCGAGCGCGCCGAACTTCCCGGCGCCGGAGCGGCCGAGCTGCTGCCGCTCACCCCGCTCCAGGCCGGCCTGCTCTTCCACGCCTCCTTCGACTCCGGCGACCAGGGCCCCGATGTCTACACCGTCCAGGTGTCGTACGACATCGAGGGCGAGCCCGACCCCGAGCGGCTGCGCGCCGCCGGGCAGGCCCTGCTCGACCGGCACGAGAGCCTGCGCGCGGGCTTCCGCTACTTGTCCTCCGGCCGCCCGGTGGCCGTCGTGCCGCGCTCGGTGCCGCTGCCGTGGCGCCACGTCGACCTCACCGCCGTCCCGGACGCCGGGCAGGAGTGGGAGCGTCTGCTGCTGCAGGAACGCCGCCGCTTCGACCCCGCCGAACCGCCGCTGCTGCGGCTGCTGCTGGCCAGGACGGGCGAGGGAGCCCACCGCCTCGTCCTGTCCCACCAGCACCTGCTGCTCGACGGCTGGTCGGTGCCCCGCCTGATGGCGGAGCTGACCGCCCTCTACGACGGGGCCACCCCGCCCGCCGGCGCCCCCTACCGCGACTACCTGCGCTGGCTCGCCGCGCAGGACACGGCGGCCTCCGCGGCCGCCTGGGCCGCGGCCCTGGACGCGCTGGAGGAGCCCACCCACCTGGTGCCCGCCGACGCAGGCCGGGCGCCGGTCGTGCCGCTCACCCACACCGTCGAGGCCGACGAGGAGCTGACGGGGGCGCTGGGCGCGCTCGCCCGGCGCCGCGGGCTCACCGTCAACACCCTCGTGCAGGCCGCCTGGTCGGTCGTGCTGTCCCGGCTGACCGGCCGCGACGATGTGGTGTTCGGCGCGACGGTCGCGGGCCGTCCGCCGGAGCTGGACGGCGTCGAGTCCATGATCGGCCTGTTCATCAACACCGTGCCCGTACGCGTCCGGCTGCACCCGCAGGAGCCGGTCGGCGCCCTGCTGGACCGCCTCCAGGACGAGCAGTCACGCCTGCTGCCGCACCAGCACCTGGGCCTCGCCGACATCCAGCGCGGCGCCGGGCTCGGCGACCTCTTCGACACGCTGATGGTCTTCGAGTCCTACCCGGTGGCGGAGGAGACGGGGGGCGTCGACGAGGCAGCCCTGCGCCTGTCGGTGCGCGAGCACGAGGACTCCACGCACTACCCGTTCGCCTGGGCCGTCGAACCCGACGAACGCCTGCGCCTGACGGCCGAGTTCCGCCCCGACCTGTTCACCCCGGCCGCCGCCGGGCGCATCGCCTCGGCGATGCTCTCCGTCCTGTCGGCGATGGCCGCCGACCCGGACGCCGCCGTCGGCCGCATCGACATCCTCAGCGACGCCGACCGGCGCCTGCTGCTGGAGACCTGGAACGACACGGCCCTGCTCCCGCGGGCCGGCCACGCCACCGTCCCCGCCCTCTTCGCGGCGCAGGCCGCCGCGTCCCCGGACGCGGTCGCCGTCACCGACCCGTCCGTGACGTGGACCTTCGCCGAACTGGCCGCACGCACCGACCGGCTGGCCCGCGTGCTGGCCGGCGCGGGCGCGCGCCCCGAGGGCATCGTGGCGCTGGCGCTGCCCCGTACCGCCGACCACATCACGGCGATCCTGGCCGTCATGACGGCGGGCGCCGCCTACCTGCCCGTCGACCCCGACCTGCCCGCCGACCGCGTGCTCGACATGCTCGCCGACGCGGCGCCGCGGCTGATCCTCACCACGCGGGAACTCGCCGCGTCCCTGCCGGACACCGGCGTCCCGGTGCTGCACCTGGACGCCCTCGACGGGCTGCCCGAGGCGGCCCCGCAGGCACCGGCCCCCGACCACCCGGCGTACGTCATCTACACCTCGGGCTCGACGGGCCGCCCCAAGGGCGTCGTCGTCACCCAGCGCAGTCTCGCCAACCTCTTCCACAGCCACCGCCACGACCTCCACGACCGCGCCAAGGAGCTGACCGGGCGCCGCCACCTGCGGGTCGGCCACGCCTGGTCGTTCTCCTTCGACGCGTCCTGGCAGCCGCAGCTGTGGCTGCTGGACGGGCACGCGCTGCACATCGTGGACGACGAGACGCGCCGCGACGCGGAGCAGCTCGCCGCCCTGATCCGCGCCGAGGGGCTGGACTTCATCGAGGTCACCCCGTC
The DNA here is from genome assembly GCF_040613835.1 of Streptomyces sp. NPDC006207. Taxonomy (NCBI): domain Bacteria; kingdom Bacillati; phylum Actinomycetota; class Actinomycetes; order Kitasatosporales; family Streptomycetaceae; genus Streptomyces; species Streptomyces sp. NPDC006207. Next base: position 44,326 of record NZ_JBEXSX010000054.1, read on the forward strand.
GCTGCTCGCCCAGATGGCGGAGGCCGGACTGATCCGCGACGGGAACTGTCCGCTGGCGGTGGTCGGCGTCGGCGGCGAGGCCGTGCCGGACGCCCTCTGGTCGCGCCTGGCGGCGCTGGAGTCCACCGAGGCCTTCAACCTGTACGGGCCCACCGAGGCCACCGTCGACGCCCTCGTCGGGCGGGTCGCCGACAGCGACCGGCCCGTCGTGGGCCGCGCCGTGCGGGGCACGCGGGCCTACGTCCTGGACGGCTCGCTGCGCATGGTCCCGCCCGGCGTCACCGGCGAGCTGTACCTGTCCGGCGCCGGGCTCGCCCGCGGCTACCTGGGCCGCCCCGACCTGACGGCCGAGCGCTTCGTCGCCGACCCGTACGGCCCGCCCGGCGCCCGGATGTACCGCACCGGCGACCTCGCGCGGTCGACGGAGGAAGGGCAGCTGGAGTACGCCGGCCGCTCCGACGACCAGGTCAAGATCCGCGGCTACCGGGTCGAGCTCGCCGAGGTCGAGACCGCCCTCGCCGCGCACGGCACCGTCGCCCAGGTCGTCGTCACCGCCCGCGAGGACCGCCCCCGCGTACGGCAGCTGGTCGGCTACGTCGTCCCCGCCGGGGGCCGCACCGCCGACCCCGCCGCCCTGCGCGCCCACGTGGCGGCGAGCCTGCCGGAGTACATGGTCCCGGCCGCCGTGGTCGTCCTGGAGCGGCTGCCGCTGCTGTCCAACGGCAAGCTGGACCGCAAGGCGCTGCCCGCCCCCGACTTCACCGCGGGCACGGGCGGCCGCAGGCCCGGCAACGACACCGAACGCACCCTGTGCGGCCTCGTCGCCGAGGTACTGGGACTGCCCGCCGAGGCCGTCGGCACCGACGACGACTTCTTCGCCCTCGGGGGCGACAGCATCGTCGCGATGCAGTTCGTCAGCCGGGCCCGGGCGGCAGGGCTGCGGATCACCCCCCGTCAGGTGTTCCAGCACCGCGACGTGGCCTCGCTCGCCGAGGTCGCCGTCCCGCTCGCGGGCGACGAGCTGGTCCGCACCCACGACGACGGCACCGGTCTCGTCCCGCTCACCCCGATCATGCACGCCCTGCGCGAGCGCGGCGGCCCCATCTGGGGCTACCACCAGGCCGCCTTCCTGCAGACCCCGGCGGACCTGGACGAGGACGGCCTGCTGGCGGTCCTGCGCGCCGTGGCCGACCGGCACGACATGCTCCGCGCCCGCCTGGAACGCACCCGCACCCAGCCGTGCCACAGGGGCGACAGCGGCGAGCAGTGGGCGCTGCGCGTGCCCGCCCCGGGCACCGTCGACGTGGCGTCCTGGCTCGCCCGCGCAGACGTCTCCGGCGCGGACGACACCGCGCTGCGGGAGGCGATCTCCGCCCACGCGGTCACCGCGCGCGCCGGACTCGACCCCGACACCGGCGACATGGTGCGCGCGGTGTGGTTCGACGCCGGGCCCGGACGTCCGGGACGGCTGCTGGTGCTCCTGCACCACCTCGTCGTCGACGGCGTGACCTGGCGCATCCTGCTCCCCGACCTCGAGACCGCCTGGGCGGCCGTCGCGGCGGGCCGCGCACCGGAGCTGCCCCCCGTGGACGTCTCCTTCCGCCGCTGGTCCGAACTTCTCACCGCCCGCGCCCTCGACCCCTCCCGCGAGGACGAACTGCCCCGGTGGACCTCGGTCCTCGCGGACGGCGCGGGCCTGCCGCTGGCCCGGCCGCTGGACACGGCACGCGACACCGTGGAGAGCACCCGCTACCTGTCGCTGACCCTGCCCGCCGAGGTCACCGGGCCGCTGCTCGGGCGCGTGCCCGCAGCGTACGGCGCGAGCGTCAACGACGTGCTGCTGACCGCCTTCGCGCAGGCCGTCGCCGACTGGCGGACCCGCCTGCTCGGCGCGGAGCCCGGCACCGCCGTCCTCGTCGACCTCGAAGGCCACGGCCGCGAGGAGGAACTCGCCGGCAACGCCGACCTGTCCCGCACCATCGGCTGGTTCACCAGCGTCGTACCGGTCCGCCTCGACCCGGGCCCGGCGGGCCCCGACCCCGACGAGGCAGTCGCCCGCGTCCGCGAGCACCTGACGGGCCTGTCCACCGGCGGCGTCGGACACGGCCTGCTGCGGTACCTCAACCCGGTCACCGGTCCGGAGCTGGCCCGGCTCGCCGAGCCGCAGATCGAGTTCAACTACATGGGCCGCTTCGACGTCCCCGAGGCCGCCGACTGGTCGTACGCGCCGGAGGGCGACGCCGCCGACCTCGACGCCGACCCCGGGATGCCGATGTCCCACGCCCTCACCCTCAACGCCCTCACCGAGGACCGCCCCGGCGGCCCCGAGCTGAGCGCCCACTGGGCCTACGCCGGCGAACTCCTCACCGAGGAGGCCGTCCGGGATCTGGCGCAGACCTGGTTCCGGGCCCTTGAGGCCCTGGTCACACGGAAGGAAACCACCCGATGAGCAGCAACCCCTTCGAGAACCCCGACGGCGTCTACTCCGTCCTGGTCAACGCCGAGGGCCAGCACAGCCTGTGGCCGGACTTCGTCGCCGTCCCGGCCGGCTGGACCGTCGCCCACGGCCCGGCCGCCCGCCAGGAATGCCTGGAGTACATCGAGACCAACTGGACGGACCTGCGCCCGAAGAGCCTCGTCGAAGGCCGCTGACCGGGAACGCACGGAAAGAGGCCGGGAGGGGCCGCCCCGCGGGGCGGCCCCTCCCGTACGTCCCTGTACCACATGGGGAGGTGCGGGCGCTTGATCCGTACGCTTCGGGCATGAGACTCTTCCGGCCGCGCGGCCGACACGAGGCGGATCGGCCCACGAGTTCCCCCGTGGACGAGGTCATCGCGCTCTACACGGCGGGGCGTTACGCCGAGGCGGAGACCGAGGCCCGTGCCGTGGCGGCTGCCTGGACCGGGCAGCGCGGCACCCCGTACGCACCGCTGGCCCTGAGCTTCGCCGCCCTGGCGGTGGGGGCCCAGGGCCGTCACGCCGAGGCCGTCACCGCGTACGACGAACTGCTGCCCGTGTTCGGAAGGACCTTCGGCGCCGAGCACATGCTGACCCTGAAGCTGCGTTCGGATCGCGCGCAGGCACTCAGCGCGCTCGGCCGGCACGCCGAATGCGAGGCGGAATGCCGGGCCGTCGTAGGGGTAGCGGCCCGCGGCACCGGCCCGGACATGCTGAACACGGCGGCGGCCGCACGCAACGGACTGGTCTTCGCGCTCACCGCGCAGGGCCGTCACGCGGAAGCGGAGGCCCTCGTCCGCGACGCCCTCGCGGCCCATCCGGAGCATGACCGGTTCGCTCTGGTCCTGCGACTCGGCCTGGCCCGCAGCCTCAACGCCCAGGCCCGTCACGAAGAGGCACTCGCCGAGGCGGAACGCGCCGACGACCTGCGCCGCGGCATGTCCGCGCAGCAGCACCGAGCGGAGACCGGTGCGGTCGAACTGGCCCTGGCCACCGCCCTCCAAGGGCTCGGCCGTGAACGCGAAGCCCTCAGCAGGGCCGTGACCGCGCATGATGCGTGCCTGGCGACGTTCGGCCCGGACCACCGCCGGACCGCCGAGGCTCGGGACCTGCTCGAACGTATCGCCGGGGACGTGCCGGACACCGACGCCCGGTAGCGCGTGGCACACGGGCCGGGGCCCGCTCTGCGTGCAGAGCGGGCCCCGGCCCCGGGTTGCCCGGCCTCGGCCCGGCGGCGCACGGAGCACCGCAGGACGGCGGTGATCAGGACGCGGGCTGTTCCACCTTCGTGGCCGGGTCGCCGTCCACCGCGGCGGCGAGCTGCGGGACGAGGCGGTCGAGGACGTAGGGGATGCTCAGCACGGTCGACAGGGACACCGCGTTGCCGTAGTCGCCGGACTCCTCGACGAAGACCTCGCGGCCTTCCTTCACGACCTTCAGGTCGGCGTACAGCTTGTCCTCGTGCAGCTTCGCGACGGCCGTGGTGGTGTCGGGCACGATCCACACCGCGACGCTCTGGTCGAGCAGGTCGGTGCGCTCCTTGCTGATGTTGGCGCCGAACTGGTCGCCGATCACCTTGTCCAGGTCGGCCGGGAGCTTCAGCCCGAGGTCGGCCAGCAGCCGCGAGCGGGCGTCCTGGCTGCCGTAGACGAAGGTGCCCTCGTACGGGGTGGCCATCACCGTGGTGGCGCCGGCGAACTCGGGGTGCGCCTTCTTGGCCTCGGCGAACTTCGCCTCGACGCCTTCGACGAGCTTCGTGGCCTCCCCGGGCTTGCCGAGCGCCTTGCCGATGGTCTCGGTCTGCTGCTGCCACGGGATGCCGTAGTCGTTGAACTCCTTGGGCTGGGCCACGACCGGAGCGAACTTCGACAGCGTGTCGTACTGCGCCTTGGTCAGGCCCGAGTACAGGGCGAGGATCAGATCGGGCCTGAGGGCGGCGATCTTCTCGACCTGCGGCCCGGTGCCGGTGTCCTTCAGGACCGTGGGCGCCGCGGCGGAGCCCAGCTTGTCCTGCGCCCAGGGGCCGAAGGCGCCCTTGTAGCCGCCGATCCACTCGGTCGTGCCGACCGGGACGGTGCCGAGCGCGAGGACGGCGTCCTGGTCGGTGAGGCCCACGGTGACCACGCGCTTGGGCTCGGACTTGATCGTGGTGCTGCCGTACTTGTGGGCGATCGTGACGGGGAAGGCGTTGCCCGCCGACGCCTTGGTGGAGCCGGAGCCCGGCTTCGACGCGTCGGAGGGCGAGTCGGAGGAGCCGCAGGCGGCTACCGCACCGACGAGCATCAGTACGGAGGCGAGCAGTCCGGCGAACCGGGTGGCTCTGTTGGCGCGGGGCATCGGGTGATCCTTCTGTTCGTTTCGGTTCTGGACGGGTTGGTTCAGGGGCGGCGGCGGCCGCTACGGCCGGGGGGTGCTGCGGTGCTCCGCCCAGGCCTGCCACAGGGCGGCGTACGGCCCCCCGGCGGCGCGCAGTTCGTCATGGGTGCCGCTCTCGGCGATGCGGCCCTCCTCCATCACCACCACCCGGTCGGCGGCGGCGGCCTGACTGAGCCGGTGCGCGACGACCAGGGCCGTACGGCCATCCAGCGCGCGCTCGGCGGCCTCCTCCAGCCGCGCGGCGCCGGCGCTGCCGGCCTCCGCGGTGGCCTCGTCGAGGACGGCGACCGGCGGATCGGCCAGCACCAGCCGGGCGAGGGCGACTTGCTGCGAGCGGTCGGCGGTCAGGCGGTGGCCGCCCTCGCCGACGACGGTGTCGAGGCCCTCGGGCAGCGCCTGTGCCCAGCCGAGCGCACCCACCCGCTCCAGGGCCTCGCGCAGTTCCTCGTCGGTGGCGTCCTGTCGGGCCAGGCGCAGGTCGTCGCAGAGCGGCCCGGAGAAGACGTGCACCTCCTGCGTGACCAGAGCGACCGTGCGCCCGGTCTCCGCGGGTTCGCCGCCGCCGACGTCGACCCGACCGGACGACGGCCGGTGGATGCCGACGACGATCTTGGCGAGCGTGGTCTTGCCGGCGCCGCTGGCACCGACGAGGGCGACCCTCTCCTTGGGCCGCAGCACCAGGTCCACGTCAGTGAGCACCGGCCGTCCCGGCACGTAGGCGTGGCCGACGCCCTCCACGGTCACGGCGGGAACACCGGGAACGTCCTGGGCCGGCGCGGCTCCGGAGGCGGCGGGCGCCGGCTCGTCGACGACGCCGACCAGCCGGGCCAGGGCGGCGGTCGCGGACTGTGCGTCGTCCAGCAGCACCAGCGCGGTGTTCACCGGGCCGAACAGGCTGTGGAAGTACAGGGCCGCCGCCGTCGCCGTGCCGATCGACGCGGAGCCGCCGCGCACCAGCAGGAAACCGGTGACCAGCACGGCGGCCAGCCCGGTGTACTCGGCCACGTGCAGCCGGCTGTAGAAGCGCAGCACCAGCTGCACCCCGCGCAGCGTCAGGTCGACGGCCGCGCGGGAGCGTGCGGTGACCCGCTCGGTGTGCCCGGCCTCGGACCGGTAGGCCCGTACGGTCGCCGCGCCGCCGATGGTGTCGAGCAACTGCTGCTGCTGGGCGCCGGTGGCGATGCGCTCCTTGGCGTACAGCGGGGTGGCGTTGCGGACGTACCAGCGCGCGGTGTGCGCCTGCACGGGCAGCGCGAGCAGCGCCGCCAGCAGGAACCGCCAGTCCAGCACCGCGAGGGCGGCCAGCGTCAGCACGATCGACAGCCCCGAGCGCACCAGTTCCGGCAGCGCGGTGCGCACCGCGTCCGCCACCCGTGACACGTCCCGCGTCACCCGGGAGTTGAGGTCGCCGGAACCGGCCCGCTCCAGGCGCTCCAGCGGCAGCGACAGCGCGCGCTCGACGAAGCGCTCGCGCAGCTCGGCCAGCACGGTCTCGCCGAGCCGTGACACCAGCGACGTGCCGGAGGCGGTGGCCACGCCCTGCGCCACGGCGACCAGCACCAGCAGCACCGCGGGCAGTGTCAGCGCCCCCGCCGGGCGCCGGTCGGTCACCAGGTCGACGATGTGCCCCAGCAGCGGCTGCGTCAGCAGCCCCACCGTCGTGGCCGCCACCATCACCACGGCCCCGCCCACCGCCAGCGCCCGGTGCGGACGCAGCAGTTCCCGTACCGCGGCACGCGTCCGCGCGGGCGTCGCCGTGGGCAGCAGCTCCCGCGCCGCGGATGCCGATGCCGTCGTCATGCCAGTACCGCCGTCCGGTAGGTCGCGTCGCCGTGCACGAGGTCGCCGTGCGCGCCGTCGGCCGCCACCCGGCCACCGTCGAGGAGGACGACGCGGTCGGCGACGGACAGCAGGGCCGGGCTGTTGGTGACCAGCACTGTGGTGCGGCCGCGGCGGTGCTCGCGCAGTCCGCCGGCGATGCGGGCCTCGGTGACCGCGTCGACCGCCGTGGTGGGGTCGTGCACGACGAGCACCGGGCGGTCGGCGACGAGGGCGCGGGCGAGCGCGACGCGCTGGCGCTGGCCGCCGGAGAGCGAGCTGCCGCCCTCGGTGACCTCGGTGGCGGTGCCCTGCGGCAGGGCCCGGGCCACCTCGTCCGCGCCGGCGGCGGCCAGCGCGAGGTCGTCGTCCCCGGTGCCGCCCAGGTTGTCGGCGAGGGTGCCCTCGAACAGGTCGGCGTCGTGCGCCGCGACGAGGACCACGGTGCGCAGCCGCGCGGGGTCGAGCTCCGGCAGGGGTACGCCGTCCAGTTCGACGACGCCGGCCTCCGGGTCCGTGGTGCGGCCGAGGCAGGCGAGCAGTGCCTGCGCGGCGGCCGGGTCGGTGCTGGCGACGCCGAGCAGTTCTCCGGGCCGCACGTCGAGGTCGGCCTCGCGCAGGGCGCCGAGGGTGACGCCCCGCAGCCGCAGCCCGCCGCGTACCGGGTCCGGCAGGGCGCGGTCGCCGGGCTGCACGTCGGGCTCCGCGGCGAGCACGGCCGCGATGCGTCCCGCGGAGGCCCGCCCCTGGGCGAACTCGGTGTTGACCCAGGCGAAGACCTCCAGCGGCCCCAGGAGGAACAGCGCCAGGCCGACCGCCGAGACGAGCTGACCCAGCGTGATGTCGCCCGCCGTGGCGAGCCGTCCGCCGATCAGTGCGACCACCGCGATGAAGACCCCGGTCAGGGTGAGCACCACCCCGCTCTGCCAGGCCTCCGCGCGCGCCGCCCGCACCGTGGCGCCGAGCGAGGCGCGGCTGGTGCGCCGGTACCGTTCGACGGCGGCGCTCTGCGCCCCGATCCCCTTGAGCACCCGCAGTCCCGCCACCAGGTCGGCGGCGATCCCGGAGGCGTACGCGGCGCGCTCCTGCTCGGCCTCGCTGCGCCGCTCCAGGGGCTTGCTCAGCAGGTGCCCGAGCCAGAGCAGCAGCGGTGTGCCGAGGAGGACGACCAGGCCCAGCAGGACGGAGATCCGCAGCAGGGCCACGGCGCTGACCAGGAGTCCGGTGAGGGCCGAGATCCCGGTCATGACCGCCATGTTGACGGCGCCGACCCGCTTGGCGTCCTCGGTGGCGATGTTGGCCAGCTCACCGGGCAGATGGCCGCGCTCGGCACCGCCGCGGGGGTCGAGGACCCGGCGTACGAGGGTGATCCGCAGTGCGTGCGCGGCCTGTTCGGCGGCGCGTTCGCCGGCGCGGGCGCCGAAGCGGAAGCTGAAGGAGAGTCCGACGTACACGACGGCCAGCACCGCGAGCCAGCCGAAGAGCGCACGTCCGTCGCCGTCGGACACGGCCTGGTCGATGACGATGCCGATGAGGACGGGGACGAGCGCCTCCCCGAACTGATGGCCGGCGCCGAGCACGGCGCCCACGGCGACGTCCTTCCGCCGGCCCTTGACCGTCCTCAGCAGGACATCCCGCCCCGACGGCACCCTCGTTCCCACCCCGCGACCCCTCCGGTACCCAGCCGACGGCGACCAGCGCGCCCTGTCTGAAGCTTAGGTAAGGCTACACTAAGTTCCCCTCGGGGGTGAGGTCCCCCGGAGACGTCCCGGAGCCCGCGGCAGGCGACGCGCCGGGGCCTGGCGAAGTGACCTCGGCCACGTCCGCACCCCACGCTTGACCTCAAGCGCTTGAGGTTCCGAAGACTGAGGACGTGGCAATGACAGACGCCCCGCCGGTGTCGATCCAGGAGGTGTCGCGACGCAGCGGCCTCTCCGAGCCGACACTGCGCTACTACGAGAAGATCGGCCTCATCGGCCCGGTCCCCCGCCACGAGAGCAGCGGCCACCGCCGCTACGGCGCTTCCGCGGTGGAGAGGATCGAGGCCCTGAGCTGCCTCCAGGCGACCGGGATGAGCGTGCGCGACATGCATGCCTACCTCCGTCACCTCGACGGGGAGGCGGACGCCGACCGGGCCGTGCAACTGCGCGACCTGTTCCGGCGCAACGCCGACCGGGTGGTCGAGGAGGTCGAGCGGATGCGGGTCCGCCTGCGGTACCTGCAGCTCAAGACCGACCTGTGGGACGCGCGGGAGCGGGGCGACGACGACGCGGAGCAGCGTGCCGTGGACGAACTCACGCGCACGGTGCCCGATCTGAGATAGGGAAGAGAACACCATGTACGACCTGAACCCCGGCTCCGGACCCGTCCTCGTGACGGGCGGCAGCGGCTACCTCGGCTCGCACGTTCTCGACGCGCTACTGCGCGCCGGCCACCGGGTGCGCACCACCGTCCGGTCGCCGGACCGCGCGGAGGGCGTCCGCGCGACGGCGGCCCGGGCGGGCGCCGACCCCGGACGGCTGGAGATCGTCGTGGCCGACCTGGGTGCGGACGAGGGCTGGGCGGAGGCGGTGAAGGGCTGCGAGCACGTCCTGCACGTGGCGTCGCCCTTCCCGGCCCGGCAGCCCCGCCACGAGGACGAGGTCATCGTCCCGGCCCGGGACGGAGCACTGCGCGTGCTGCGGGCGGCGCGTGACCACGGCGTCCGGCGCGTGGTGATGACCTCGTCCTTCGCCGCCGTCGGCTACAGCCGTACGGGTGGCGGAGCCTACGACGAGAGCGACTGGACCGACCCCGGGGACGACCTGACCCCCTACGTCAAGTCCAAGGCGGTCGCCGAGCGCGCCGCATGGGACTTCACGGCCGCCGAGGGAGGCGGGCTCGAACTGGCCGTGATCAATCCGCCCGGGATCTTCGGCCCGGTGCTGGACCGGCACCTGTCCGCCTCGGTGGGGCTCGTCAAGGCGATGCTGGAGGGGGCCCTGCCGGTGGTCCCGCCGCAGTACGTCGACGTGGCCGACGTGCGTGACGTGGCGCAGGCCCACCTGCGGGCGATGACGGAACCGGCCGCCGCGGGCGAGCGCTTCCTCATCGGCACCGGCACCGCGACGAGCTTGTACGCGATGGCCCGGATCCTGGCGGAGGGGCTTGGCGAGCGCGCCGCGAAGGCGCCGGCCAGGGAACTCACCCCCGAGGAGGTGCGGGAGGGCGCGCGCACCGACCCGGCGCTGCGGGAGGCGGCGGGTCGGCTGGGCAAGGTGCCGGTGCTCCGCACCGACAAGGCGCGCGCGGTGCTGGGCTGGGAACCCCGGTCCGTGGAGACGACCGTCCTCGACACCGCCGGGAGCCTGTTCCGGCTGGGACTGGTCGAGGCCTGACACCCCGTACGGGTCAGGTCGGCCAGTGGTACCCGAGGGTGAAGTCGACCACCACGGCGAAGGTCAGGTACAGCAGCCAGGCGGCGGTCAGCAGCCGGAACAGCCCCATCACGCGTTCGGCGACGGGCACGCCGACCGACATGACGAACTTGCTGAGGTAGACGGCGAAGAGCCCGATGAAGACCAGCCCGACGGGCCAGTCGTCGACCGCGAAGAACACCGTCGCGCCGAGCGCCGACAGGACCATGTAGGCCACGCCGACCCCGGCGTTGACGCGTGCGTCGTTGCCGCGGTAGCGGTCCCAGCCGAGCGCGAACCAGTGGATGCCGTACGCGGTGAAGGCCAGGGCGGCCATGTAGAGCGGCGGCTCCTTGAACACCTCGAACCAGGTGAGCCCCACGAAGAGGATGACGCCCGCCATGAGCTGGCAGAGGCCCGGGAGCCAGATGCCCCAGACGCCCATCGCCCGGTCGACCCGCTCGTCCCGCTTGGGCCAGCCGAACAGTTCCTGGGACCCCCAGATCAGATAGCCGGTCGCCAGGCCGAAGAAGCCGAGGGCGAGCGGCGGGTACACCGACGGTTCAAAAATTACATCCATTAGTCCATTATTCACCCAAATGAGTCATATTGCCCATTCGGCCCACGCGCGAGGGTGACGGACCGGCTCTCACCCGTCACCCTCCGTCGCGTGGTGCCGCAGCGGCCCGAATGATGTTGCCGCGGCGCGCCGAGCTGGAGAAGGATCTACAGCTGTCGCCCCGAGGCGTGTACGTGCAATCAGCGATGAGGGAGGACGATATGGAGCCACGGGAACTCCGTGGCGCAGTTGAGGCAGGACGTGCCACCGCATCGGAGCTGGGCCTTCAGGCCGACGACGTGGTCGTCATCCACAACTCGGACCGCGTTGCGCTGCGCCTGGCCCCTTGCGATGTTCTGGCCCGGGTCGCCCCTTCTGGCCATCTGGCTGATTCCGAGTTCGAAGTGGAGGTTGCCCGCCGCCTCGCCGACGTCGACGCTCCCGTGGCCGGGCTCGACCCTCGGGTCGACCCCCGGGTCCATGTGCGTGATGCCTTCGCCATCTCGCTCTGGACGTACTACGAACCCGTGGGACCGCGGATCGCTCCGGCCGACTACGCGGATGCGTTCCTGCGGCACCATGCCGCACTGCGCCGGATCGACCTGGACGCACCGCATGTCACCGATCGAATCGCTGCGGCACTGGGAGAAGTCGGCGACCGGGAGCGATCCCCCGAGCTGTCGGATGCCGACCGGGAATTCCTCCGCGGCACACTGGCCGGGCTGAGCGCGGCGGTCGGCATCGGCAGGGCCGGCGAGCAACTGCTGCACGGCGAGCCGCATCCGGGCAACCTCCTCAACACGAAGAGGGGGCCGCTCTTCGTGGACCTCGCCACGTGCTGCCGTGGGCCGGTCGAGTTCGATCTCGCCCATGCGCCCGATGAAGTGGGAAAGCACTATGCGGGGGCCGACCACGACCTGATTCACCGGTGCCGCGCCCTGAACTGGGCGATGTTCTCGGCCTGGCGCTGGCGCCGAGACGACCAAATGCCTGACCGGGACCACTGGAGGGTGGAGGGGCTCCACCAGGTTCGTGCCGCACTCGACCGCTGCGAACCGGGCTGAACCCGGGACGGAGGGGCCCTCACGCCTGCTGCGCCGGGGTGCCGTCCGGTCGGCTCGCGTCCATGCCGAACGAGTCGTGGACGGGGCGCACCTCGACCGCCACGACGTGGAAGTCGACGACGCGTCGGGCGATCTCCCGCGCGCGCTCCGGGCTCGTGCAGTCGACCACGTAGTAGGCGGTGACCTGCTCCCTCGCCTCCGTGAGCGGTCCGTCCGCCGTCGTCGGGCCGTCGCCGCGCAGCCGGATCGTCGTGGTGTCCCTGGGGTAGGCGAGTCCGGCCCCGTTCAGCAGCTCGCCGGTGCCCGCGAGATCCTTGTGCAGCTCGTCGTGCCGGCGGAACACCTCGGCGCGTTCCTCGGCGGTCATCGCCTCGGTCGCCGCGGGGTCGGCGTACATCAGCACCAGGTACTTCATGCCACCACCCTGGCAGAAGGCCGCTCGTCGCGGCCTTCTGCCAGGGGAACCTCAGCCCGCCGTGATGCGGAGCCTGATCGTCCGGGACTGCGGGCGCAGCGCGAACTCGGGCCACACGTCGGGCCCGCAGGCCCGGGAGCCGAGGCCGTGCTGGGCCGCGTCGACGAACAGGTGGCTGGTCGCCGACTCAGGGAGCTCGAACGGGTGCGCCGCCCGGGCGATCTGCTGCGGTGTGTGGCGGCTGAGCGTGAAACCCGGGAGGCGCCCCTGTGCGTCCGGGACGGTCACCAAGCGGAGCACTCCGGCGCCGCCACTGGTCAGTTCCAGCCGTCGCAGGCGGGAGCGGTGCCCGGTCTCCTGGGGGCGCGCGTAGGCGACGGAGAGTTCGTCGACGCCGGCGGAGAAGCGGCCGGTGCGCGCCGCGCGGAGGCTGTCCGGGTAGGACTCGTGCGGGCCCATGCCGAACCACTCGGCGCCGTCGACGGGGGCGCCGCCGTCGGGCAGGTCGAAACGGACGCCGATGCGCGGCCACACCGTCGCCCAGCCGCCCGACGGCTCGATCTCCACACGCAGTTCGAGCTCGTCCCCCTGCAGGGACCAGACGGTCTCCACCGTCACCGACGACGCGGTGTTCGCCGCGGACACCTTGGCGACGGTCCGCAGCGCGTCCGGGGCGGTCTCCACCGACAGCACCCGCGTGGTCAGCCGGTCCAGGCCGTCGCCACGCCACAACTCGGCGTTGGAGACCCCGGGGACGTGGGCGTCGCTCTCCTCGGCCACCCCCGAGGTGCCCTCGTCGTTGTCGGTCGGGGCACGGAACAGTTCCAGCCGCGGGCCCGCCACGGCGCGGCCGGCGAGCCGTACCAGGTCCCCGCCGGCGAACTCGGCGATGCCGAGCGTCAGCGTCCCCTCGCTCCGCCGCCAGTCGGCCGGAAGCCGGACGGCGGGCACGGCACGTCGCGCCGAGCGGTCCAGCTGGGCGGTCGCGACCACATGGCCCTCGCTCGCCCACGCGGTGCCGGCCGCCAGGACCGCGTCCAGGGTGAGCCAGGTCTCCGCGTCCCGCGACACCGCGATCCGCGGCAGCGGCACGCGCGCCGACCCGCCCGCCACGACGACGGGCACGTCCAGGTCACCGGCGTCCACGGGCGTCCCGTCGTGCTCGACGCGCCAGCGGAAGCGCAGGTCGGCGGTGTCGGCCGAGTGCCGCAGATTGGTGATCGTCACCACGCCGCCGCCGTCGTCGTCGCCCGCGTCGAAGGTGAAGCGGACCGGCTGCACCACCGCCTTGAACTCGTGGAGGCCGGGGGTCGGGACGTCGTCGCTGAGCACCATCCCGTCCATCACGAAGTTGCCGTCGTGCACGACCTCCCCGAAGTCGCCGCCGTAGGCGTAGTAGGGCGTGCCGTCCGGGGCCGTCGTCAGGATGCCGTGGTCGCGCCATTCCCACACGAAGCCGCCGTGCAGGCGCGGATGCCGGTGCACCAGCGCCTCGTACTGGTCGAGGGCGCCCGGCCCGTTGCCCATCGCGTGGGCGTACTCGCACAGCAGGAACGGCTTGGTGCGCTGCCGTGCGCCCTGCGAGGGGGTGCAGTCCTGCAGCGGGGTGCGCGAGCCGTCGGTCCCGATCTGCTCGGTCTCCGGCACCGAGGCGTACATGCGCGAGTAGACGTCCGTGTACGCGCCGGTGTGGTCGCCCTCGTAGTGCACGGGGCGTCCCGCGTCGCGGGCGTGCACCCAGGCCGACATCGCGGCGAGGTTGGCACCGGTGCCCGCCTCGTTGCCGAGCGACCAGAGCACGATGCTGGGGTGGTTCTTGTCCCGTTCGACGGTGCGCCGGATCCGGTCCAGGTACGCCTCCCGCCACGCCGGGTCGTCGCTGGGGTTGCCGGCCCAGCCGACCTTGTCGAAGCCGTGCGTCTCCAGGTCGCACTCGAGGACGACCCAGAACCCGAGTTCGTCGGCGAGGTCGAGCAGCCGCGGATGCGGCGGGTAGTGGCTGGTGCGGATCGCGTTGACGTTGAACCGCTTCATCAGGGCCAGGTCCTCGCGCGCGTGCTCCTCGTCGAAGACACGGCCGCGCTCGGGGTGGGTCTCGTGGCGGTTCATCCCGTGGAAGACGACGCGGCGGCCGTTGACCAGGAACCGGTCGCCGCGGATCTCGACCGTGCGGAAGCCCGTCCGCACCGTGACGGTCTCCGCCGCCGAGGCCACCGTGACCTCGTACCGCCGCGGTACCTCGGCCGACCAGGGTTCCACGCCGTCGACCTCGAACGCGGTCACCTCGGCCGCGGAGCCCCAGACCCGCTCGACGCCGAGCTCGGGGATGCGGAGGGTGACCGGGAACGCCGCCGCCTCCGCGGTGACCTCCGGGTCGATCCGGCCGCGCCCCCGCTCGAACCCGGTGCGCAACCAGACGTCCTCGATCCCCCCGACAGGCCGAGCGATCAGGGTGACGTCGCGGAAGATGCCCGGCAGCCACCACTGGTCCTGGTCCTCGAGGTAGCTCGCCGCCGACCACTGGTGCACGCGCACGGCGACGACGTTGTCGCCCGGGCGCACGGACGCGGTCACGTCGAACTCGTGGGCCAGCCGGCTGCCCGAGGCACTGCCGACCTCGTCGCCGTTCACCCACACCTTGAAGAGCGACTCCACGCCGTCGAAGCGCAGCACGACCCGCTCGGCCCGCGACCAGTCGGCGGGCAGGTCGAAGTGGCGGCGGTAGTCGCCGGTCGGGTTCTCGTCCGGCACGTGGGGCGGGTCGATGGGGAAGGGGAACTGGATGTTGGTGTAGATGGGCCGGCCGTAGGCCCCGTCCCCCTGGAGCACCCAGTGGGAGGGCACCGGGATGTCGTCCCAGCCGCCGTCGTCGAAGCCTTCGGCCGCGAAGTCGTCCGCCGCCGTCGCCGTGGGCGACAGACGGAACCGCCAGTGCCCGTTGAGCGAGCGGGAGGGGGCGTCGGAGTGCAGCCACGAGCGCGCCGGACGCAGCGCGCCACGCCCTGGTGTGGTGTCCGAAACATACGCGGAGAGCTCGGAGGGCAAGAGGTCACAACTCTTTCTTGGTAGCGAAAGGGGGATCCGGTGTGCGGTCACGGCCGCGGTCGGGGTCACGGCCGCGACCGCGACCGCGGCTACCTGAGCACGATCGTCCGGATCTCCCACGGGCCGAGGGCGAGTTCGAGTGCGCCCTCCGCGGGTGCGGTGGCCAGCGGCCGGCCGAGCAGGTCGACCGTGGTCACCCGGCCGAACGCACCGGTGACGCGGGCGGTGGAGCCCGTGTCGCTCATCGCCACCAGCCGCACCTCGGTGCCGGCACCGAGCTCGTCGCCGGTGACACGGCGGACGCTGGAGACGAAGACGTCCGTGCCGTCGACCCGCACGCCGGCCGTGTCGGGGGGCAACTGCCCACCGGCGGGCGCCGTACCGCGGGTGACCAGCACGTCGTTGCGGAACTCCTCGGCGAGGGCGACCGCGTCCGCGGCCTGCCAGCCGGTCGCCGACGGCAGGACGGCGAAACGGTTCTCGATGCGCACCCCGAGGTCCTGCGCCTCCGGCGCGGGGATCTCGCTCGCCGCCGGTTCGTCGCGGAGCGGATGGATGTTGACGCTGATCGAGCCGATCGCGCGCAGGAGGGTCACGGCGAGTTCGGCGCCCCCGGCGGTGAGTTCGTACTCGGTGGCGTGGTCGAGCAGCACCGTGGCCGCGCCGGCCGACACGAAGCTGCTCGCGGGGAAGGTCGGGATCGGGTACTCGCCCCAGCCGCCCTCGGCGGTCAGCCCGCGCTCGGTGACGGCGAACTGCCCGGCCGACGCCGAGCCGGCCGCCGGCCGGGGGAGCGGGACGTGGAAGCGCAGCCGGTGGTCGGCGGCCTGGTTCAGGAACGACGTGGTGACGCGCACGAAGGGCTCGCCCGCGCGCAGCTCCACCAGGGTCTCCACCGGCGTCGGCACGGTCCGGTCGCCGCGTACGTCGCGGTCGGGCGAGAGCGCGGCGGGCCACGGGTACACGCGGGTGATGCGCACCCGCGACCGCAGCGGGCCGTTCTCCAGGAGTTCGACGGCGACCTCCGTCGGCTCCGAGACGAGCAGGTCGTGGGCCGGCGGGCCGTAGTTGTAGCTGTCGCCGCGGTCACCGCCGTCGACGAGACGGCCGACCCCGCGCAGCACGGTTCCGTCCGCCCCGGTCACCTCCAGGGTGCCGTCGGCGGCGATCACGACCTCGGCCAGCCCGTTCGACAGCGACCCGGCCGTCGCCGTCGCCGGCACGAAGGCGGTCCCCGGTGCGGGCGCCTGCCCGGCGGGCGCGACCGTGAAGCTCGCGAGCCCGGAGGCGGGGACGGCGACCGGAACCAGCGCGGTGGCCCGCGCCTCCTCCAGCGTCAGCACCCGCCACTTGCCCGGGTGCGCGGCGGCAGCGGCGGCGACCTCGCGGCGCAGGATCAGCAGGTCGAACGGACCGCTGGAGGGCACCTCGGCGAGGTGGAAGACGAGCGAACCCGCGGTGAGTTCGTAGTGGTCGATCTGGCGGCCGAACAGCTCGCGGCGGTGGATGCGACGCAGCACCCGCTCGAGCTGCGAGGCGTCCATGCGCTCGTCGCTGAGCACGGTCGGCGCCTGCGCGACCAGCTGTACGGGGTGCTCCGAGCCGTCGGCCGCGGTCGCGACGAGGACGGTCCCCTCGGGCGGGGCCACGACGTCGACCTCGACCAGCGTCGTGCGCGGGACCGTCAGCGGGTTGGCGACCAGGTGGCCGTCGCTCGGCACGCGGGCGGCGGGTCCGGCCAGCGCCGCGTCCCGTACGGCGCGCGCGGCGTGCGCGGCCTCGGCGAGCCGCGCCTCGACCTGGTCGGCGGTCTCGTCCGTGCCGGAGCCGACGACCGAGTCGTGGGCGCTCGACTCGATGATCTTGTGCCACGCGAGCGAGAGGAACGGCGTGTCGTCACGCCCGGACCACAGCGCGTTCAGGCGCTCGGCGTGGTCGACGGTGCGTTCGGCGACGGCCATCCGGTGCTTGAGCCCGCGCCGCACCGAGAGCACGCCCGGGAGGATGTTGCCGCGTACGTGGCTGCGCAGTTCACCGGTGACGACGGCCGGGACCTCGTCGCGCACGTGCTTGCGTACGTACTCGTCGAGCGTGGCGATGGTGATGGTGCGCCCCTCGCCCGAGGCCTGCCGCAGCCACTCCGCGAGGCGCGGGTCCGGTGCGTTGTGGTCGGTGCCGGCCATCGCGAGCACCGGGTCGTCGCCCCACCGTCCGGCCGTCATCTCCGCGTACTCGCCCAGCGCGCGACCGATCTGATCGGGCACCAGCAGGACGTCGAGGCCGTTGTCGTAACCGTCGAAGAGGAACTCGGTGCGCACCTCCGAGCCGTCGGGGGCGCGCCAGCGGAAGGCGTGGCCGTCGACGGAGCCGGGCACCCCGCGCCACAGCGCCGCGTGCTCGATCCCGGCGCGCGCCAGGATCTGCGGCATCTGGGCGACGTGGCCGAACATGTCCGGGAGGTAGCCGATGGGCATGGAGCCGCCCAGCTCCGCCGCGGCCGCCCACCCCATCTGCAGGTTGCGGACGATGGTCTCGCCCGAGCAGAGGAACTCGTCGAGCAGGATCAGCCACGGCCCGATGGCGAGCCGGCCCTCGGCGACCAGGGCCGTGACGCGCCCGCGGTTCTCCGGCCGCATCTCCAGGTAGTCCTCGACCGCGGCCATCTGCCCGTCGACGGTGAAGCGGAAGTCCGGGTTCGTCTCGGCCGTCTCCAGCACGGTGTCCAGGGCGGTGACGAGCCGGTGCCGGAACACCTGGAAGGGCTCGTACCATTCCCGGTCCCAGTGGAAGTGGGGCACGAAGACGGCGGATCGGGGCATGGCAACGGGACCTTCTGTGCTGGCGGGGCGGCGGGGGGAGGGAGGACGGGGGAGGGCAGGGGTGCCGGCGCGGGGCTAGCGGAGCGAGCCGGCGGCCAGTCCGGTGCGCCAGAACCGCTGGAGGAGGATGAACACGACGATCACGGGCACGATCGAGACCAGCGAACCGGTGATCACCGACTCCTGCAGCAGCGGGGCGCGGGCGGTCTGGCCGTTCCACTGGTACAGGCCGAGCGTGATCGGGAAGAGCGACTCCTTCTGCAGCATCACCATGGGCAGGAAGAAGTTGTTCCAGATCGCGACGAACTGGAACAGGAAGATGGTCACCAGTGAGGGCGTCATCAGCTTGAACGCCACCGAGAAGAACGTCCGGAACTCCCCGGCCCCGTCGAGGCGCGCCGACTCCAGGATCTCCTGGGGGACGGCCGACGCGGCGAAGATCCGGGCCAGGTAGACGCCGAACGGGCTGACGATGCTGGGCAGGAACACCGCGAGGTAGGTGTTGACGAGCCCGGTCGCCGAGAACAGCAGGAACAGCGGCAGCGCGAGCGCGGTGGTCGGTACGAGGATCCCGCCGAGGATGACGGAGAAGAGGAACTCGCGGCCCCGGAAGGGGAACTTGGCGAGCGCGTAGCCGCACAGCGCCGAGATCAGGGTGCCGACCGCCGCGCCCAGCACCGCGTACAGCACGCTGTTCAGCGCCCAGCGCCCGAAGATGCCGTCGCTGCGGGTGAAGAGGGTGTCGAGGTTGGCGAAGAGGTCGAAGTGCGAGAACGCCAGGCCGTTGGTGGAGGCGAGGTCGCCCTGCGGCTTCGTCGCCGCCACGACCAGGAAGTAGACCGGCAGCAGGAAGTAGACCGCCAGCAGGAACATCAGGGCCGTGGCGGCCGTTCGGCTGACGCGGCTCTCGCGGATCGGGGTCTGGTCGCTCACAGTCCGGCCCTCTTCGAGGTCAGTCGCATGAACCCGAAGCTCAAGACGAAGGTGATCACGGCGATGACCACGGAGATCGCCGCCGCCTGCTGGTAGTTGTTCCCGGAGGCCACCGTGTACGCGAGCATGTTCGGGGTGAAGGTGCTCGGGATGTTCGAGGAGATCTGGCGCAGCACCGCCGGCTCGGCGTACAGCTGCAGCGTGCCGATGATGGAGAACACCGTGGTCAGGACGACCGATGGGGCGATGATCGGCACCTTGATCCGCCACGCGATGGCCCAGTTGCTGGCGCCGTCGAGCTTGGCGGCCTCGTAGAGCTCCTGCGGGATCGACTGCAGCGCGGAGAACATGATCAGCATGTTGTAGCCGGTCCACAGCCAGGTGGACACGTTCGCCGTCGACCACAGCACGGCCCCCGGACCGAGGAAGTCGGGCTGGAGGCCGACGCCCTTGAGCAGGTCGACGACGGGGCTGATCTGCGGCGAGTAGAGGTACGACCACATGATCGCGGCGATGACGCCGGGCACGGCGTACGGCATGAACGCCGAGATGCGGAAGAACGCCTTGAGCTTCAGCAGGGGGGTGTCGAGCAGCAGCGCCATGACCAGCGCAACGAAGAGCATCACCGGCACCTGCACGATGCCGAACAGCCCGATGCGGCCGATGCTGCCCCAGAACTCGGTGTTCTGGAAGACCTGCGTGTACTGCTCCAGACCGCCGAAGGTCGTGTACGACGTGCCGTACTGGCCGCCGGTGCGGCGCACGACGAGCAGGCTCTGCCAGAACGCGTAGCCGATCGGCACCAGGTAGAAGAGGACGAACGGCAGGAAGAACGGGGTCACGAACGCGGCGATGGTGCCCGCCCGGGGGCCGCCGCCGTTGTGGCGGCGACGGCGGCCCTCGGTGGTCGCCACCCCGCGCGTCGCGCGGGTTGCGAGGTCGGTCATGCGACGGTCACTTGCCCGCCGTGGCCGGGATCGCCTGGTCCTTCATGGACTTCAGCGCGGCGTCCTGGGCGGCCGTGAGGGCGCCGGCGACGGTGCCGTCACCGGCGGTCGCCTTGGCCATCGCGTCCTGGAGCGCCAGGTTGACCGTCTTCTGGGTCGGGCCCCAGGTGAAGTCGGTGTCGATGTTCTTGGACGACTCGGCGAAGACGTCGAAGATCTTCTCGTTGTCGTAGTAGGCCACGCCCTGGGAGAGCGCGGGGAGCGCCAGACCGGCGGTGGCCGCCGGGTAGAGGCCGCCCAGCTTGTTCTCCAGCGCGAGGGCCTCGGGGTCGGTGTTCAGCCAGGTGTTGAACTTGACTGACTCGTACGGGTGCTTGCCGCCCTTCATGAAGGCGACGGTGGAGCCGCCCCAGTCACCGGACGCGGCGCTCGAACCCCAGGTGGGCATGGGCACGATCGACCACTTGCCCGCCTGCTTGGGCAGGTTGTCGCGGAACATGCTGTAGCCCCAGGCGGCGCCGACGTAGGTGGCGATCTGGTCCTTCTGGTACGCCGTGTACATCTGCGTCGAGCCGTGGGCGAGGTCGGTCCGCACCAGCTTGGCGTCGATCAGCTTCTGCCAGTAGTCGGCGACCTGCTTGCTCTGCTCGGACTCGACCGCGACGTGCCACTTGTCGCCGGAGTAGGAGTACATCTCGGCGCTGTTCTGCCAGAGGAGCCCGTTGAACCACTCGGCGTTGTTCGGGTCGAAGAACGTCATTCTGAGGTTCGGGTCGGCCTTGTGCAGCTTCTGCGCCTCGGTCGCGTACTCGTCCCAGGTCTTGGGGATCTCCAGGCCGTGCTTCTTGAAGATGTCGCTGCGCACGTACAGGGCCATCGGGCCGGTGTCCTGCGGGATGGCGAACACCCCGGTGCCGCCGAAGCTGGCCTGCGACCAGGTCCAGGGCACGAACGCCGACTTGGCGTCGGTGGCCGCCTTGCAGGCGGAGGCGTCCGCGAAGGCGTCCTGGCTGCGCAGGTTGGGCAGTTCGTCGTAGCCGACCTGGGCGAGGTCCGGCGCCTTGCCCGCCTTGAGGGCGTTGCCGATAGTGCCGTACTGGTCGTTGGAGATGTTCTTCGTCTCCACCTGGATGTTCGGGTTCTTCTTGTTCCACAGCGCGACGACTTCGTCCATGCCGGGAACGGTGTTCCAGTACTGGAGGGTGACTTTGCCCTTCGCGGGCGCGCAGGCGTCTGCCGATGCGCTGTCACCCGAAGGGGCCGGCGATGAGCATCCGGCGAGTACGGCGATGCTGGCTGCCGCGGCGACGGCGGCGACGCGGATACGCGTGACTGTGCTGCTCATGGTTTCCGTTCCGGAGGACGGCTGGCGTGGGCGCCAGCCGGGTCGACGTTGACACCTCAGGCGGGCCGTGCTGGAGAGAAGGGACAGGGGGAGCGACGGGTTCCGGTGCACGCACCGAGCGCCGTCGCAAGGTTGGGCAAAACCACGTGTTCCGGTCCCGTGAGCGTTCACGTGAGCGTTCACGTGAACGCTCACGGGGCCATTGAGAATTGTTCGGAAGTGTGCGCTCCGGTGCCGTCAAGTGTCAAGACTTTGCGGCGCACACGGGTCCGGCAGGTTAAGCGGAGCCGCTCAGCCGCAGTTCGGCGCGGACGACGAGGTCGTCGGCCCCGAGCGGCTCCAGCCCGGTCAGCAGCCGAGCGACCTGGTCGATGGCGAGCGCGCCGAGCCGGCGCGTGTCGAGCGCGACGCTGGACAGCGGGGGCTCCACGAGCGTGCCGAGCTGCAGTCCGTCGAAGCCGACCACGGCGAGGTCCTCGGGGACGGCCCTGCCGAGCCGGCGCGCCTCGCGCAGGGCGCCGATGGCGATGATGTCGTTGAAGGTGAAGACCGCGGTGACGTCGGGATGCGCGGCCAGCAGCTTCCTGAGCGCCGTCCCGCCGCCGTCGGCCGACTGGGCGGCCCCGACCACTCTGCCCGCGTCGATCCCGTGGGCCGCCGCGGCCGTGGCGAACCACTCGCGCCGGACGCTCGGCTCGGCGCGGCCGTCGTGGTCGAGCATGCCGATGTGCCGGTGGCCCGCGGCGACCAGGTGTGCGACCGCGGCGTTGACGCCCTCCTCGCCGTCGATGCGGATCGAGCTGAACCGCGCCGTGTGGTGCTCACGCCCGATGAGCACCACGGGCACTCCGCGGGTGAAGCGTTCGAGGTCGTGCTCGGAGCAGCTGAAGTAGCCGACGACCGCGTCCACTTGCGAGGCGATCACCTGCAGGGTGCCGAACTCCTCCTCGGCCCTGTCCCCGGTGTCGTAGACGACGACGTGCCAGCCGCGCGCCCGGGCCGCCTCCAGCGCGGCCGCGGCGACCTCGGTGAAGAACGGGTTGAGCAGGTCGGGGATGACCAGCCCGATCGTGGTGGTGTCCTGCCGGACCAGGCCGCGGGCGAAGCGGCTCGGCCGGTAACCGAGCTCGCGGGCGGCCTCCAGCACACGCTGCTTGGTGGTGCCGTCGATCTCGTCCTTGTCGTTGAGCGCCCGCGACACGGTCTGCCGGGACACCCCCGCGGACCGGGCGACGTCATGGATCGTGACCCTCCGGGATTCCGTCCCTGACGACGACACCATCGCGTACCTCCCGATCGTCGCGGGTGCCGGCGCGCCCGCAGGGCCTGAGTATGCACGTCCCCTACGGGGCGGCGCGAGATCAGGTCGCCGCACGGCTGCGGGGGTACGGGCCCGTCGGTGCGGCTCTGACCTCGGGAAAGGGGCGGGTTCAGGTTGCCGCGGTACGCAGCGCCGCGCTGAGCGCCCGGAGGTCGAGACCGGCGAGGTGGTCCAGGAAGTGGCGGCGCATGGAGGCCAGATGGGTCGGCCAGGCCTCCTCCAGGCGGGCCAGCCCGGCGTCGGTGAGGACGGCGTTCGAGCCCCGGGCGTCCCGCTCGCACCTGACCCGCCGGATGAACCCCTGGCCTTCCATCCGGCGGACCACGCCTGTCATGCCGCTGAGCGACATCTCGCAGGCGGCGGCGAGGTCGCTCATCCGCAACCGCCGCCCGGGCGCCTCCGAGAGGTTCATCATCGCCCGGTACTCGATGAGGGGGAGCCGCTGCTCGCGGGTCATGTCGGCGTCCAGAGCGCGGGGCAGGGCGTAGATGACACGGCTGAGGGACCGCATGAGGGCTTCTTCGTCCGGATTGAGGGGATCCAGCAGATCCGGTGCGGATTCCGGGCGGTGTGCGGCATCGTGCATGCCCCCCACTTTACTTGCTTCGCGAAGGATATATATTTGCTGCGCGAAGCAATTAACGCCGAGCCGTGCGGTGTGGCCACCCCTGCCCGCGCGACCGTACCGACCAAGCAGGTCATCCCGGAAAGAGACGCAACATGCCTCAGTCGCTGACGAACGCCCAGTCCACCGCAGGAATCCGCTACGCGGTGTCCGGCCAGGGCGGTGGCCGGCACCGGGGCCGGAGCGTCGACGGTGAGCCGTACGCGCGGGGGAGCAGTACGGCGCCCGGGAGCGGCCGTCACCGCAGGACCGTCCGCGCCCCGCAGGCCCGGCAGGCTGCCGAGGCTCCGGTGCGGGCGGCCGTCGGCGACGAGGACGGTTCCGCCGGGCGCGAGGCACGCTTCGAGCGTGACGTGCTGACCCTCCTCGACCCCGTGTACCGGGCCGCGTTGGGCGTCACGGGCGACCCGGCCGAGGCGGAGGGACTCGTCCTGGAGGTGTTCACCCGGGCGTACGCCGCGTTCCCGCGCCTCCTCGACGGCGTCGACCACCGGGCCTGGCTCTACGACCTCCTGGCCGCGGCGTTCGTCGGCCCTCATCCGGAGGTGTGCGTGCTGCCGCCGGAGTCCGGGATCCCGCAGGGGGTGCGGGGGTCCGCGCTGGACGAGTTCGTCCTGCTGTCCGAGGCGGACGTCCGGGCCGCCCTCCTCACGCTGCCGAGGGAGCAGCGGTTCGCCGTGTACCTCGCGGCCGTTGAAGGCTTCGCCTATCAGGAGATAGCAGACATCATGGATGTTTCTGCGGCAATTGCGGCGTACTGGCTGCACGACGCCCGGCTGCGGCTGTGGGCGGCCGAAGGCCCGCGCGTGGCGGCGTCCGAGCAGGAGTACGCCAGCGGCGACCTCGTCGGTGCCGGGCGGAGCGGATCCGCATGACACGCCGTCGCGTGGGGAGGCCGCGGGCAAGGGCCGGCGGGCCCGCGCGGCACCCATGCGCGGCGTGATCTTCGTCGCTCGTCACATTCCCGGGGCCCGCGCTGTCATGCCCGCGGGGAGGGAAACCTCCGTCACCTGCGGAAACACGTCCCCAGCAGCCGGGAATCCTTTGGGGCCCGCCGCGGTTGACGCGAGCGCAGAAAGAAGATGATCACAGTGAACCAAGAAGCAACCGCAACCGCGGAACCGTTGCAGCGACTGGCCGCCGAGGGAGTCTCGGTCTGGCTGGACGACCTGTCGCGCAGACGCATCGTCTCCGGCGACCTCGCCCGACTCGTCGCATCGGGACGTGTGGTGGGCGTCACCACGAATCCGTCCATCTTCCGGGCCGCCATCGGCTCGGGGGAGGACTACCGGGAAGAGCTCGCCGACCTGGCCGCGCGCGGCGTCACCCCGGACGAAGCCGTCCGCATGATGACCGCCGCCGACGTGCGTGCCGCGGCCGACCTCCTGCGACCCGTGTACGAGGCGACCGGCGGCCGGGACGGCCGGGTGTCGATCGAGGTCGACCCGCGCCTGGCCCACCGCACGCGGGCGACCGTCGCCGAGGCCCGGCAGCTCGCCTGGCTGGTCGACCGCCCCAACGTGATGGTCAAGATCCCGGCGACCGCGGCGGGCCTGCCCGCCATCACGGAGGTCACCGCCCTCGGCATCAGCGTGAACGTCACGCTGATCTTCTCGCCGGAGCGCCACCGCGAGGTCATGGAGGCCTACCTGGCCGGTCTGGAGAGGGCGCGTGCGGCCGGGATCGACCTGTCCACCGTCCACTCCGTCGCCTCCTTCTTCGTCTCCCGCGTCGACACGGAGGTCGACCGGCGGCTGACGGAGCTCGGCACGGACGAGGCGTCGGCCCTGAAGGGCAGGGCGGCGCTCGCCAACGCCCGGCTGGCGTACCGGGCGCAGCGGGAGTTCTTCGCCGGCGACCGCTGGGCCGCGCTCGCCGCGGCAGGTGCCCACGAGCAGCGGCCCCTGTGGGCCTCCACGGGTGTGAAGGACCCGGCGTACCGGGACACCCGCTACGTCGAGGAACTCGTCGCGCCCGGCACGGTCACCACCGTGCCGGAGGCGACGCTCGACGCCGTCGCCGACCACGGCCGCGTCGAGGGTGACACCGTCACCGGCCGCCACGACCGGGCCCGCGCCGACCTGACGGCCCTGGAACGACTGGGGATCCCCCTCGACGAGGTCGTCCGGCGGCTGGAGGACGAGGGCGTGGCGAAGTTCGAGGCGGCCTGGGCCGAACTGCTGCAGGCCATCGGAACAGCACTGAACGGCAAGGGAGCCGACGCGCGATGAGCAAGGACCCGACCGCACCCGCCACCACCCCGTGGCCCAACCCCCTGCGTGATCCGTCCGACCGGCGGCTGCCGCGCATCGCCGGCCCGTCCGGGCTGGTGATCTTCGGCGTGACGGGTGACCTGTCCCGCAAGAAGCTGATGCCGGCGGTGTACGACCTGGCCAACCGCGGGCTGCTGCCGCCGGGCTTCTCGCTCGTCGGCTTCGCCCGCCGCGACTGGGCGGACCAGGACTTCGCCCAGGTCGTGCACGACTCGGTGCGCGAGCACGCCCGGACGCCGTTCCGGGAGGAGGTCTGGCAGCAGCTCGCCGAGGGCATGCGCTTCATCCCCGGCGACTTCGACGACGACGTCGCGTTCAAGCAGCTCGCCGTCACCGTGGACGAGCTGGACGCCACCCGGGGGACCAGCGGCAACTACGCGTTCTACCTGTCCGTACCGCCGAAGTTCTTCCCCAAGGTCGTGCGGCAGCTGAAGAAGCACGGACTCACCGACGCCCCCGAGGGCTCCTGGCGACGCGCGGTCATCGAGAAGCCCTTCGGCCACGACCTGGCCAGCGCGCGGGAACTCAACGCGCTCGTCCACGAGGTGTTCGCCCCGGAGCAGGTCTTCCGGATCGACCACTACCTGGGCAAGGAGACGGTCCAGAACATCCTGGCGCTGCGGTTCGCCAACACGATGTTCGAGCCGCTGTGGAAC
>NZ_JBEXSX010000055.1:0-66147 GCF_040613835.1 Streptomyces sp. NPDC006207
CCCGGTGGTCGGCAGGGGCCGGTCGCTAGCTCCGGAGCAGCCGGGCTATGGCGGCGGTGGCCGCGGCCCCCGTGGCGGCGGCCGCCGGGCCCCCCGGCCCCCCCCCACGGCTCCGGGCACGTACAGGTGGGCGTGGTCGAGAAGGACACGCCGCCGGAGGGCGGCCCGGCAGCCTCCCGGAGCAGGTGGCGCCCGGGGTTCGGGCCGGTGTGCGTCCTGCCCTAAGGAGCGGTGAGTGCCGCCTCGATCGAGGAGCCGTGGCGCTCCAGCCAGGCCTCGCGGCGTTTGATCTGGTCGCCGACCCCCTCGTGCCACATGCGGGCCCAGCCGCCGCCCTCGGTCTCGGCCATCCGCTTCATGGAGAACCACGCGCGGCGGGTCCGGAGCACGGCGACCTCCAGCAGGCGGCCGCGGTCAATGCCGGACAGGCCGTACGCGTCGGCGAGGAGGCGGCAGCGCCGGGGGACGTCCACGTCGCGCAACTGGGGGTCGGCGTCGAAGGGGTCGCCGATGGGGGCCCAGTAGAGCATCGCGTTGTGGATCTCCTCGACCCTGGGAACCGGCCTGGCCAGGTCGAAGTCGATGAGCGCGGCGGCCCGGCCGGCCCGGAAGACGATGTTGTCCGGCGTGAAGTCCATGTGCCCGATCACCTCGGCGGGATGCGCGGGCGCGGGAGGCATGTCCGGGTGCGGCGCGGGACCGGCCGGGGCCTGGACGCCGTCGGGTGGGGTGAAGCCGGCTACCGCGTCGTCGTAGGCGCGGACCAGGCGGCCGACCGAGACGAGGCGGCCCTCGTCGGCGATCCAGGCGGGCCGCGGCCGTCCGGCGACCTCCCCCGCCACGTAGGTCAGCACCTCCCGGCCGGCGGTGTCGATGCCGAGGAGGCGCGGCGCGCCGGGGAATCCGACGTCCTCCAGGTGACGGAGCAGGGCGTGCACCAGGGGGCTGTGGGCGCCGGTCGGACGGCGGACGGTGTCGCCGACGCGGACGACGCCCTCGGTCACGTCACCGCCGATCAGGGGGATCTCCGGCTGCGGCTCGGCGGTCTCGGCGTAGGTGGCGGCGGGGGCGGGCGGAGCGGGCGGGCCGTCGGGAAGCATCCGCCCATTGTGCGCCGTACGGCCCCGGCCACGCCGGGGGTTCGGGGCCGTAACTCACCGAGGGGAAGCGCAACCCCACGGGTGGCGCGAGTACGCTCACGCCCATGGAGACGTCCGTTCGGGCCGGCGACGCCACCGGCGGCAGCGGTGGTGCCGGGGCGGCGAACCCGGAGTACGACGTGTTCGCCCGCTCGTGCCCGTCGCGCCCCACGCTGGAGCACGTGACCGGCCGCTGGGGCTCGCTGACGCTGGGCGCGCTGGTCGACGGGGCACTGCGGTTCAACGAGCTTCGCCGCCGCGTCGACGGGGTGAGCGAGAAGATGCTCTCCCAGACCCTGCACGCGCTCGAACGGGACGGGCTGGTGCACCGCGAGGCGCAGCCCACCAACCCGCCGCGGGTCGACTACAGCCTCACACCGCTGGGCCGGGACACGGCCGAGCGGCTGCTCGCCCTGATCGGGCTCGTGGAGTCGCGGATGCCGGAGGTGCTGGCGGCGCAGCGGCGCTACGACGGGCGGACGGTGACGGCGGACGTGCCGCCCGGACCGCGCGGCGGTCGCTGACAGCGCGGGCAGAAGTAGCTCGACCGGTTCATCCAGGGACGGCGGCGGATCGGGGTGCCGCAGCGGCGGCAGGGCTCGTCCTCGCGGCCGTAGGCGTCCAGGGAGCGGTCGAAGTAGCCGGACTCCCCGTTGACGTTGACGTACAGGCTGTCGAAGCTCGTGCCGCCGGCGGCGAGGGCGTCGGTCATGACCTCGCGGATGTGGGTGAGCAGTTCGGTGGTGACCGGGCGGGTCAGGGTCGCGGTCGGCCGCTCGTAGTGCAGCCTGGTGCGCCACAGCGCCTCGTCCGCGTAGATGTTGCCTACCCCGCTGATCAGCGATTGGTCGAGCAGCGCCCGCTTGATCGTGGTGCGGCGGCGGCGCAGCGCGGTGTGGAAGGCCGCGTCGTCGAAGCGGGCGTCGAGCGGGTCACGGGCGATGTGCGACAGGGGGACCGGCAGCCGCTCGGGGTCGCCGGGCACGCACTCGTGCAGCGACAGGCCGCCGAAGGTGCGCTGGTCGACGAAGCGCAGCTCCGTGCCGAGGTCGTCCTCGAAGCGGATCCGGATCCGCAGGTGGGTCTCGGCGGGCGCGTCCTCGGGCTGGACGAGCAGCTGGCCGCTCATGCCCAGGTGCCCGAGGAGCGCGAGCGGGGAGTCCTGGAGCGGCAGCCACAGGTACTTGCCGCGGCGCAGGGCGGGACCGAAGGTCTGCGCCGCCAGCCGGTCGGCGAAGTCCGCGCCGCCGGCGAGGTGGCGGCGCACGGCGCGGGCGTGCAGCACCTCGGCCCGGGCGACGGTGCGGCCGCTGACCCAGCGGTCCAGACCGCGGCGTACGACTTCGACCTCGGGCAGCTCCGGCACGCGGCGCGCTCCTCTCGGAAGGCGGTTCCCCGCCCGGGGAACCGGAAGGCCCGCCCGGTCGGCCTCGGGGGCCGGCCGGACGGGCCTGACGGGTTCAGCTCGCGACAGTGCCGTTCGCCTCGCGCTTGGCGCGGATCCCGCGCCAGGCGGCCTCGGCGGCCTGCTGCTCTGCTTCCTTCTTGCTGCGGCCGGTGCCGGTGCCGTACTCGACACCACCGACGCGGGCGGCAGCCGTGAAGGTCTTCTCGTGGTCCGGTCCGGTCTCGGAGACCACGTACTCCGGGACACCGAGGCCCTCGCCCGCGGTGAGTTCCTGGAGGCTGGTCTTCCAGTCCAGTCCCGCCCCGAGGTTGGAGGACTTCTCGATCAGTGGGTCGAAGAGCCGGTGCACCAGCTCCGACGCGGCGTCCAGGCCCTGGTCCAGGTAGACCGCCCCGATCACCGCCTCGAGGGTGTCCGCGAGGATCGACGCCTTGTCCCGGCCTCCCGTGCCCTCCTCGCCCCGGCCGAGGCGGACGAAGCTGCCCAGGTCGAGGCCACGGCCGACGTCGGCCAGGGCTCGGGAGTTGACCACCGCGGCCCGCAGCTTGGCGAGCGTGCCCTCCGGGAGGTCCGGGTGGGTGCGGTAGAGCGTGTCCGTGACCACCAGGCCGAGCACGGAGTCCCCGAGGAACTCCAGGCGCTCGTTGGTGGGCAGACCGCCGTTCTCGTACGCGTACGAGCGATGGGTCAGCGCACGCACCAGAAGGGCGGGTTCGAGTGTGTACCCGAGCCGCCCTTCCAGAACCGCGGGGGACGAGGCTGCCTTACCGGCGTCCGTCGACGTTGCGCCGTCTGACGACATGGAGCCCCTCACCCGCCGATCAGACCTCGAGGACCTGACGACGGTTGTAGGTGCCGCAGCTCGGGCACGCGATGTGCTGCTGCTTCGGCTCGTGGCAGCGCTCGCACGCCACCAGGCTCACGGGCGCAGCCTTCCACTGCGAACGGCGGTGGCGCGTGTTGCTGCGCGACATCTTCCGCTTGGGAACAGCCACGGCTACTTCTCCTGGTTCTCGTCGGCGCCGTCCTCGGCACCGCTCAGCTGGATTTCCTGCAGGGCCGCCCAACGGATGTCGGTGACCTCGTGGTGGTGGTCCGGGTCGTCCGCCAGCCGCGCCCCGCAATCGGAGCACAGACCGGGACAGTCGTCCTGGCACACCGGCTGCAGCGGCAGTTCGAGAACCACCGCGTCGCGCAGCACGGGCTCGAGGTCGAACAAGTCGCCCTCGAGGAAGAGAGTGTCCTCCTCCTCGGCGTCGTCACCGGCGTCGGCGGCACCGTGGTGCCCACCGGTCCGGGTGTCGGCGTCGGGGTAGGAGTACAACTCCTGGAACTCCGTCTCGAGCTCACGCTCGAGCGGCTCCAGACACCTTACGCACTCCCCCGAGAGCGGTGCGCGGGCGGTGCCCGTGACGAGCACCCCCTCCATCACCGACTCCAGGCGGAGGTCCAGCTCGATCTCCGTGCCCTCGCGGACACCGATGACCTCGATGCCCATGTCCTTGGGGGCCGGCACCGAGCGGGAGACCTTCTTCATCGCCCCAGGACGACGACCCAGCTCGTGCGTGTCGAACACGAGCGGGTTGCGGTGGTCGAGGCGGGTGTTCAGGGCTCCTGCTTTCTTCGGTTCGGCGCGTGCCCGTCGCCACGACGGCGGGCACGCCAAAGCGCCGGGGATCACACGGCTGAGGGATCAGGATACCGGTCCCCCGGGCTCAGCCCAAACCGCGCTCCTGCTCCAGCTCACGCAGCCGGTTCAGGTCGATCATGCTGGTGTCGAAGAAGCTCGTCTCGTCGAGCGCCGCGCCCTGCCCCTGCTGGTGCTGCTGCGGGACGTACTGCTGCTGCTCGTAACCGCTCTGCTGCGGCTGCTGCCAGCCGTAGTTCGGGTCGTAGTAGGCCTGCTGCGGCTGGGCGGCGTACGGGTCGGCGTACTGGCCCTGCTGCTGGTACGGGTCCGGTTGCTGGACCTGCTGCTGGTACGGGTCCGGCTGCTGGTAGCCGTAGTCGGGCTGCTGGACCGCGTTCGGGTCGTACTGGTAGTCGCCGGGGGCCACGGGGGCGGCCAGGCCCGCGAGGTACTCGGCGTCGGACTGCCCGGGGACCTGGCCCTCGGGGTCCGCGTCGTGGGCGCCCAGTTCGTCCATGGGGCGGTGGCCGGTCAGCTTCAGGCGGCCCCGTCCGACGGCCTCCAGGGTCTTGCTGAGCACCGCCTCGAAGGCGCCCAGCTTGGCGTCCACGTACTCGTCCGCGCGGCGGCGCAGCGTCTCGGGGTCCCCGCTGCGCTCCGGCGCGTCGTCCTCGTCCGCGTACGGGTAGCCGTTCTCGTCGAGGGCCGGGCCGTGGCCCAGCAGCTTCTCGCGCCCGCGGTCCACCGAGCCGATGGTCTTGGTCAGCACGACCTCGAAGTTGGCGAGCTTGCTGTCGACGTAGTCGTCGGCCTCGGCCCGGATCTCGGTGGCCTCGCGCTGCGCCTCCGTGACGATGCGCTCGGCCTCCTGCTGCGAGCGGCGGGCGATCTCGGTGTCGGAGATCAGCGAACCGCGTTCCGCGTGCGCGGCGCCGATGATCCGGCCGGCCTCGGCCCGGGCCTCCTCGACCATCTGCTCCCGCCCGCCCAGCAGCTGCTGGGCCTGGGAGAGCGAGTCGGGCAGCGCCGACCGTACGTCTTCGAGCATGGCGAGCAACTCGGCACGGTTGACCACGCAGGAGGCCGACATCGGCATGGACCGGGCGGCCTCCACGGCGGCCACGATCTCGTCGAGCTTCTTCTGGACGTCCACGTTCCAGACTCTACTGCTGCGCGAGCTTCTTCTTGAGGGCCTCCAGCACGACGGGGGGCAGCAAGTGCGCGACGTCGCCGCCCCATTGCGCCACCTCCTTGACGAGGCTGGAGGACAGGAAGCTGTAGGTGGGGTTGGTGGGGACGAACAGGGTCTCCACGCCGGACAGCCCGTTGTTCATCTGGGCCATCTGCAGCTCGTAGTCGAAGTCGCTGACCGCGCGCAGGCCCTTCACGATGGCGGGGATGTCGCGC
Organism: Streptomyces sp. NPDC006207; assembly: GCF_040613835.1. Taxonomy (NCBI): domain Bacteria; kingdom Bacillati; phylum Actinomycetota; class Actinomycetes; order Kitasatosporales; family Streptomycetaceae; genus Streptomyces; species Streptomyces sp. NPDC006207. Next base: position 5,585 of record NZ_JBEXSX010000055.1, read on the forward strand.
TGCTTGCAGAAGTCCACCAGCAGGCCGTGGAAGGCCTCCACGCGCACGTTGCCGTACCCGGCGGTGACCTCCTCGATGAGGGCGATGCGCTCCTCGATCGAGAAGAGGCCCTTCTTCGACTTGTTGATCATCACGGCCACGTAGACCTCGTCGTACAGGCGCGAGGCTCGGGCGATGATGTCGAGGTGTCCATTGGTGACGGGGTCGAAGGACCCCGGACAGACTGCGCGGCGCAACGGTGACTCCTCGCTCTGAGGGTTCTGCGGGTGGTTCATGACGCGTCGGTGACGTCGGCGGCGCGACCGTACCAAAGCGTCCCTTCGCCGTACCGCCGGGCCCTGATCCCTTCGTACCCCTCGGGCCAGTGGAATTCCCCGCCTCGGGTGCTCCTCTCCACGGTGGCGACGGCGTCCGCGTCGAGCCAGCCCTGCGTACGGAGTGTGAGCAGGATCTCGCGCAGCTCGTCGTCGGTGACGGCGTACGGCGGGTCCAGGAACACCAGGTCGTACGGCTCCGCCGGAGGCGGTCCCGCGACGACCTTCTCGGCCTTTCCGGCCCGCACCTCGGCGCCGGGCAGCCCGAGGGCGCGGACGTTCTCCCGGATGACGCGGGCGGCGCGGGGGTCGGACTCGACCAGCAGCACGTGCGCCGCGCCACGTGAGAGCGCCTCCAGGCCGACGGCACCCGATCCCCCGTACAGGTCGATGACCCGCGCCCCGTGCAGAACGCCGCGCAGCGACTCCCAGGTGGAGAACAGCCCCTCCTTCGCCCGGTCGGAGGTGGGTCGGGTTCCGTTGCCCGGCGGCACGGCCAGGCGGCGGCCACCGGCGGCTCCGGCGATCACGCGGGTCATCTGCGGCTCATTCGTCTCGTGGGCGGGGGGGGAACGGCGCCGTCGCGGCGCCGCTCCCCCACGATACGTAGGTCAGTCCCGGCCCTGCTCTTCCACGGCCCCGACGAGCGCCGGCGAGGCGTAGCGCGACCAGGACAGGCAGCCGTCGGGCGGGCAGTGCTCGGGGCGGCGCGGGTCGTGACCGAGCTCACGCAGCTTCGTCCGGACGGAGTCGGGCGTACGGCCGAAGCGCGCGGCCACGCGGGCGATGGACTCGCCGTCGTGGAACCGGCGGACCAGTTCCTCCTCGTGCTGCGGCACCCAGGGCGCGCCGTGCCCCGGGAACAGCTCGCGCAGCACGTCACGGTCGGGTATGGGCTCGGCCACGTCGGCCACGAGGGCGAGGGCGCGCAGGGCGCGGTTGAGGGCGATGCGCAGGGACGGGACGTCGGTCAGCGGCAGCGTGAGCGTGCCGGAGGCGAGGAGGGTGTCCGGGTCGTCCTCGGACCAGCCGGCCAGGGTCAGGGTGACGGTGGTGTCGTCGTCGCTGGAGAGCTCGATCCGGAAGATCTTCTCACCGAGCGGCAGTTCGTTGAGGTGACGGAACGACATGAAATCAGCCCCCAAAGGTCCAACTACGCCTATTCCCGAGCGGATCGGCGCGGACTGTGTCCATTCTCCCAGGGGGCACTGACAATGACGGCCCGTCAGCCCTTGTCGAGGTACTGCTCGCGGTCCGCGTCGACCAGGCTCTCCAGCGCGCTGCGCAGGTCCGGCTGACCCTCCAGTCCGGGGTCCGCGGCGACCAGCGAGGTGGCCTCCTCCCGGGCCGCCGCGATCACGTCCTCGTCGTCGATCACCGTCAGCATGCGCAGCGACGAACGCGTCCCGGACTGGGCCTGCCCGAGGACGTCGCCCTCACGCCGCTGTTCCAGGTCGATGCGGGAGAGCTCGAAGCCGTCCAGCGTCCCGGCCACGGCGTCCAGCCGGGCGCGGGCCGAGGTCGCCTCCGGCATCTCGGACACCAGCAGGCACAGACCGGCCGCCGCACCACGCCCGACCCGGCCGCGCAACTGGTGCAGCTGCGAGACGCCGAAGCGGTCCGCGTCCATGATCACCATGGCGGTGGCGTTCGGCACGTTGACGCCGACCTCGATCACCGTGGTCGCCACCAGCACGTCGACATCGCCGGCGGCGAAGCGGCGCATCACGTCGTCCTTCGCCTCCGCCTGCATCCGCCCGTGCAGCACCTCCACGCGCAGCCCCGCCAGCGGCCCCTTGGCCAGCTGCTCGGCGATCTCCAGCACCGCCAGCGGCGGCCGCCGCTCCGCCTCGTCCTCCGCGGACTTCTTCTTCGGGTCCGGCTCCTCGTCGCCGATCCGCGGGCACACCACGTACGCCTGGTGCCCGTTCTCGACCTCCTCGCGCACCCGCTCCCAGGCGCGCGACAGGAAGTGCGGCTTGTCCTTCGCCGGCACGACGTGCGTGGCGATCGGCGAACGCCCGGCCGGCAACTGGTCCAGCACGGAGGTCTCCAGGTCGCCGAAGACCGTCATCGCGACGGTGCGCGGGATCGGCGTCGCCGTCATCACCAGCAGGTGCGGCGGCTGCTTGGCCTTGCCCCGCAGCGCGTCGCGCTGCTCGACACCGAAGCGGTGCTGCTCGTCGACCACGACCAGCCCCAGGTCGTGGAACCCCACCTTGTCCTCGATCAGCGCGTGCGTGCCCACGACGATCCCGGCCTCGCCGGTCACCAGGTCAAGCAGCGCCTGGCGGCGGGCGGCGGCCCCCATGGAACCGGTCAGCAGCACGACCTTCGTGCCCAGGTCCGAGCCGCCGAGCATGCCGCCCTCGGCGAGGTCGCCCATCATCTCCGTGATCGACCGGTGGTGCTGCTGCGCCAGCACCTCCGTCGGCGCCAGCATCGCGGCCTGGCCGCCCGTGTCGACCACGCCGAGCATGGCGCGCAGCGCCACCATCGTCTTGCCGGAACCCACCTCGCCCTGGAGCAGCCGGTGCATCGGGTGGTCCGTCGCCAGGTCCGCGAAGATCTCGGCCGACACGTGCTCCTGGCCCTCGGTGAGCGTGAACGGCAGCCGCGCGTCGAAGGCCTTCAGCAGTCCGTCCTCCGCCGGCACGCGCGGCACGGCGGGCAGCGCGTCCTCCGCCGCCCGGCGCCGCGCGAGGGCCACCTGCAGTACGAACGCCTCGTCCCACTTCAGGCGCTCCTTGGCGATCATGATGTCGGCCTTGGACCGCGGGCGGTGGATCTTCTCCAGCGCCTCCGGCAGCGCCACGAGCCCGCGCGACTCCCGCAGCGCGGCGGGCAGCGGCTCGCCCGTGCCGGACCACTGCGTGGCGCCGAGGGAGGTCAGCACGGTGTCGACGGTCTTCGCGATCGTCCACGAATTGACCTGCTTGCACGCCGGGTAGATCGGGATCAGCCGGGCGGCGAAGGCGTCCACGGCCTCCTTGCCGTCCTCGGCGTCCAGCAACTGGTACTCGGGGTGCGCCAGCTGCAGGGCCCGGTTGAACACGGACACCTTGCCGGCGAACATGCCGCGGCGGCCCGGGAGGAGGTCGTGCTCCGGCTTGAACACCCCCCGGCCGAAGAAGACCAGGGTCAGCGAGCCGCTGCCGTCCGTGACGACCACCTCGAGGCGCGACTTGCCCGGGCCGTAGGTCTTCTTCGTCGCCTTGGCGACGCGCGCGACGACGGTGACGTGTTCGTCCAGCGGGAGGTCGGACAGGCGCGTCAGCTCGCCGCGTTCCGCGTAGCGGCGTGGGTAGTGGTGCAGCAGGTCGCCGACGGTGCGCAGGTCGAGATGGTCGGCGAACACCTTTGCGGTGCGGCCGCCGACGGATTTTGCGAGCGGTTCGTCAAGGGCAGCAGACATCGCGTCCATCTTTGCGCACGGGGCCGACAAAGTTTGTGTTGCGGCCCGGGGTGCTGCGGCTGCGCCGGGCTGCCCGGGTGGTCGTGTACGGGTGCGTTGCGCCTGCGGCGGGCGGTTTCCCCGCCTCCCTCCCTCCCCCGGCCGAAGGCCGGGGGAGGGAGGGAGGCGGGGAAACCCCAACAGCAACCACAACGGCGCCGCACGCGGCGACGCGGGGGCGGCTACTCGACGCCGATGAGGAGGGGGCACGTTTCCTGGCCGCCGTCGTAGACGACCGTGTCGACCGCGAGGTGGCTGTCACGGACGTGCGCCTCGAGCCGGTCCGCCAGGTCCGCGGGCGCGTCGGACCCGATGACGAGCGTGACCATCTCCCCGCCCGCGGCGAGCATGCGGTCCAGGACGATGATCCCGGTCTCGACGAGGTTGCCGCCGATCACCGCGACGTCCCCGTCGATGAGGCCGAGGACGTCCCCGGCCTGGCAGACGCCGGCCATGGTCCAGGACTGGGCCTCCGCGACGGCGAGCTCGGCGTAGCGCGTGGCGCCGGCCGCGGAGGTCATGGCGACGACGTCCTCGTCAAAGCGCCGGGTGGGCTCGTGGACGGCGAGGGCGGCGATGCCCTGCACCGCGGACCGGGTGGGGATGAGCGCCACGCGGACGCCCTCCGTGCGCGCCTGTTCGGCCGCGGCGCCCACCGCGTGCCGCAGTTCGACGTCGTTGGGCAGCAGGACGACCTCGCGGGCGTGCGCACGGCGGATGGCCTCCGCGATGTCGCCGCTCGCGGGCGGCTCCCCGGGCCGTACGGCGACCACGGTGGCCCCGGCCTGGGTGCACAGCTCCGCGAGGCCGTCGCCGCGCACCACCGCGACCACGGCCCGGAGCGTGCGCTCGCCCCGCCCGCCGGTGGCCCCGCGGCGGCCCTGCTCGAGCGCGCGGGCCTGGTCGCCGAAGTGCGTCACCTTGATGCGGTACGGCCGTCCCGCATCGATCCCGGCCTCGATGGCGGCGCCCACGTCGTCGACGTGGACGTGGACGTTCCACAGCCCGTCCCCGCCGACGACGACGAGGGAGTCGCCGAGCCGGTCCAGCCGGGTGCGCAGCGCGGGGACGGCGCGGTCGGGTGCCTCCAGGAGGTAGATGACCTCGAAGTCCGGCCCGCCGGGCACCGCGTGCGGGTCCGCGCCGTCCCCGCCGGTCGCGCAGCCGTAGGGCACGACCTGGGACGCGCCCCTGGGCAACGGCACCCGCAGGGCGTCGTCGAGCGGGCCCATCGGGGCCTGTCCCGAAACCGCGTCCGCGAGGGCGCCCAGGACGGCGACGAGGCCGCGGCCGCCGGCGTCGACGACACCGGCGTCGCCGAGGACGGCCAGCTGCCGCGGAGTTGCCGCCAGGGCGAGGCGGGCCGCCTCGTACGCGGCCCGGGAGACCTCGTGGACGTCGCCGGTCACGGCGGCGGCCGCCTCCGCGGCGGCCGTGGCGACGGTGAGCATCGTGCCCTCGACCGGATGCGCGACGGCCTGGTAGGCGGACTCCGCGGCCCGGCGCAGGGCCGGCCGCAGGTCGCCGGCGTCCTCGGCGAGGACCTCGGCCATGCCGCGCAGCAGTTGGGCGAGGATCGTCCCGGAGTTGCCGCGTGCTCCTATGAGCGCGCCGTGCGCCATGGAGCGCAGGCACGAGGTGAGGTCCGGGATGCCGCCCGAGGCGGCGTGGCCCTCGAAGACGGCGTCCACGGACTGGGCGGCGGACTCCACGGTCAGGAACAGGTTCGTGCCGGTGTCCCCGTCGGCGACGGGGTAGACGTTGATCGCGTCGATCTCCTCGCGGGCCCGGCCGAGCGCCTGGAGGGACAGCCGGCACCATGCGCGCACCGCGGGAGGGTCGAGCGTCGGCGGCACGTGTTCCTCCTGCGGGGGCGGCCGGGGACCTGGGGTGGGGAGGTGTCCGCACGCAGCGTACTGAGCGCCGGGGCCCACCGGGCGACCGCCCGTACCGCTGACCATGGTAATTTCGAGGGACAGGAGCGGACGTAGTATGCTGCTCCGGTTGCCTGGGGCTGTCCCGGGCCGTCCCTCGGCATCACTGGTCTTCCTTCAATCATTTTGACGGATGCCGGATGCCGCCGGGATTTATCCGTTAGTGCATCTGAAGTCTTTGGAGTGACCCGTGGCTGCCAACTGCGACGTCTGCGGCAAGGGGCCGGGCTTCGGCAACAACATCTCGCACTCGCACCGCCGTACTCGCCGTCGTTGGAACCCCAACATCCAGACGGTGCGTGCTGTGGTCGGTCGGACGCCGAAGCGCCTCAACGTCTGCACCTCGTGCATCAAGGCCGGCAAGGTCGCGCGCTGACGCATAGGACGTCGTAGCGCAGCCTTGCGGCTACCGGAGCCGGTCCACCCTCGTGGTGGACCGGCTTTCTGCTGTGCCCTCCCGCCGGTTCGCCTCAGCGCTGCCGCCAGGCGTGGTCCACGGGGCCGATGCCGCCGCCCAGGGGGAAGCCCGCCGCGATGGCGCCGGTGACGTACTCCTTGGCGGCGTGGGCCGCCTCGGGGACGTCCAGGCCCCGCGCCAGGAACGAGGCGACGGCGGACGCCAGGGTGCAGCCGGTGCCGTGGGTGTGCCGGTTGTCGTGGCGCGTGGCGCGCAGCCAGTGCTCGCGGCTGCCGTCGGTGAGCAGGTCGACGGCGGCGCCGCTGAGGTGGCCGCCCTTGATCAGGACCCAGCGGGGGCCGCACTTGAGGACGGCCGCCGCGGCCTCGCGCATGGCGGGCTCGCCGTCCACGACGACTCCTGTGATCTGGCGCACCTCGTCCAGGTTCGGGGTGGCGACGGTGGCCAGCGGCAGCAGGCGGGTCCGTACGACGTCGACGGCGTCGGCGGCGAGCAGCGGGTCGCCGTGCTTGGAGACGCCGACGGGGTCGACGACCACGGGGACGTCGAGCGGGGCGAGGAGTTCCGCGACGGCGGTGACGAGTTCCGCCGAGGAGAGCATCCCGGTCTTGACCGCCTGGACGCCGATGTCGTCCACGACACTGCGGAACTGGGCCCGTACGGCGTCCACCGGCAGGTCCCAGGCGCCCTGGACGCCCAGTGAGTTCTGCGCCGTGACGGCCGTGACCACGCTCATCCCGTGGACGCCGAGGGCGAGCATGGTCTTCAGGTCGGCCTGGATGCCCGCTCCGCCGCCGGAGTCGGAGCCGGCGACGGTGAGCACACGCGGTGGGATCGTCATACGGCGAATCTAGTCGCCGTCGCTACTCGGATCCGAAGTGGTCCCAGCCGCCCGCCTTGTCCCAGGGGGCGCCGTCCACGGTGACCTGGGGTGCCGTGGTGGCCTTCACCACCCGGCCGATGACCCGCCAGCGGGCGGGCAGCTTCGTGTCCGGGGGGAAGGCGGCGACTATCGCGTGGTCCTCTCCCCCGGTCAGCACCCAGTGCAGCGGGTCGACCCCGACGGCCTGGCCGATGTCGGCCATCTGCGCGGGGATGTCGATGTCGGCGGAGGACAGGTCTATGGCGACGCCGCTGGCGGCGGCGATGTGGCCGAGGTCGGCGACGAGCCCGTCGCTCACATCGGTCATGGCCGTCGCACCGAGTTCCGCGGCGGCGGGACCTGCGTGGTACGGCGGTTCGGGACGGCGGTGGGCCTCGACGAAGGCCCGCGGCGAGCGGAACCCCCGGGAGAGGACGGCCAGTCCCGCCGCGGACCAGCCCAGCCAGCCGGTGACGGCGACGACGTCGCCGGGGCGGGCACCGGATCGGGTGACGGGTTCGCGGTCGCGCAGGTCACCCAGTGCGGTGATGGAGACCATGATCGTGTCACCGCGGACGACGTCGCCGCCGACCACGGCCGCGCCGGCCACCTGGCACTCGTCCCGGATGCCGTCCATCAGCTCGACCGGCCAGGTCACCGGCAGGTCGGCAGGGACGACCAGGGCGAGCAGCACCGCGGTCGGGACGGCACCCATGGCGGCGATGTCGGCGAGGTTCTGCGCGGCGGCCTTGCGGCCCACGTCGTAGGCGGTGGACCAGTCGCGGCGGAAGTGCCGCCCCTCCACGAGCGCGTCGGTGGTGGCCACCACCCGCCGGTCCGGGGCGGCGACCACGGCGGCGTCGTCACCCGGTCCGAGCCGGACGGCGGGGCTGGAGGTGAGCCGGGCGGTCAACTCCCTGATGAGTCCGAACTCCCCCAGTTCGCCCACGGTGCCCTTCATCTGACTGTCCCCTTCACCTGGCCGGTCCCCTTCTGTGTGCGCTTGCGCGACGGCTTCGGCACGGCCGGTACCGCGCGGGTCTCCCCGCGGCATGCGGCGACGCGGTACCGTGACGTTCCCTCCCACATGATCCTCGTAGCCGCCCTGGAGGTTCCGTGGTACAGGCGTACATTCTGATCCAGACCGAGGTCGGGAAGGCCTCGGCAGTAGCGGAGGTGATCTCCAAGATTTCCGGGGTCATCCAGGCCGAGGACGTCACCGGTCCGTACGACGTGATCGTGCGGGCCCAGGCCGACACGGTCGACGACCTGGGGCGCCTCGTGGTGGCGAAGGTGCAGCAGGTGGAGGGCATCACCCGCACCCTGACCTGTCCGGTCGTCCATCTGTAGGCCCCCTGTAGGCTCGGCGGGTGATGTACCGCCGGGTCGCGCTCGTCTCCCTGTCCGCCGTCGCGTGCTCGTTCGCGGCGGCGGTCTGGATTTCCGCTTCCGGCGGTGCCGCGGGCGGGGTCGCCGTCCCGTCGCCCTCCGCCTCCGCCGCCCGGATGTGCGGCGCCCTCCACGACGCGCTGCCGCGGAAGGTCGACGGCCTGTCGAAGCGGTCGGTGAGCCCCGTCTCCGACCTCACCGCCGGATGGGGGGATCCTACGGTGGTGCTGCGCTGCGGCGTGCCGCGACCCGAGATGCTGACCCCGGGCAGCGCGGCGTACAACCCCACCGCGGACGCGGTGGAGGTCAACGGCGTGAGCTGGCTCATCGAGAAGACCGACGACGGCTACCGCTTCACGACGACCGGCCGCAGGACCTTCGTCGAGGTGACGGTGCCGGCAAAGTACGCGCCCGAGGTCGATCCGCTGACCGACCTCGGACGCGCCGTGGAGACGACGATCCCCTCCGAACTCTGACGGGTCCGGCGGACCGCTCCCGGCCGATCGCGGCTCAGCGCAGGCCGGTGGAGCGCCGCAGCGCGGCCTGGATCAGCCGGTCCACCAGTTCCGCGTAGCCGACGCCGCTCTCCTGCCACATGCGCGGGTACATGGAGATCGGCGTGAAGCCGGGCATCGTGTTGATCTCGTTGATCACGAACTCGCCGTCGTCCTGCAGGAAGAAGTCCGCACGGACCAGGCCCTCGCAGGAGGCCGCGTCGAAGGCGGCCACGGCGAGCCGCTGCACCTGCGCGGTCTGCTCCGCGGTCAGCGGCGCGGGGACGACGCCCTCGGCGGAGTCGATGTACTTCGCCTCGAAGTCGTAGAAGTCGTGCGCGGTGACCGGGGGGATCTCCGCGGGGACCGAGGCGCGCGGGCCGTCCTCGAACTCCAGGACGCCGCATTCGATCTCGCGGCCCCGCAGCAACGACTCCACGAGCACCTTGGGGTCGTGCCGGCGGGCCTCCTCGATCGCCTCGTCCAGGCCGGTGAGGTCGTCGACCTTGCTGATGCCCATGGAGGACCCGGCACGGGCGGGCTTCACGAAGACCGGCCAGCCGTGGTCGGCGGCGAAGTCCACGACCTTCTTGCGGGCCGCGGCCGGGTCGTTCTCCCACTCGCGCGGGCGGATCACGACGTACGGGCCGACGGGCAGGCCGAAGGAGGTGAAGACCCGCTTCATGTACTCCTTGTCCATGCCCACGGCCGAGGAGAGCACTCCGGAGCCGACGTAGGGCACGCCGGAGAGTTCCAGCAGGCCCTGGAGGGTGCCGTCCTCGCCGTACGGGCCGTGCAGCATGGGGAAGACGACGTCGACGTCGCCCAGGACCTTGGGCACCGAGCCGGGCTCGCTGTAGACGACCTCACGGCTGGCCGGATCCACCGGCAGCAGCACCGTGCCGTCGGAGGACTCGGTGAGCTGCGCGACGCTGGGCAGCGTGCGGTCGGCGATCGCCATCCGGGACGGGTCGTCGGCGGTGAGCGCCCAACGGCCGTCGGTGGTGATGCCGATCGGCAGCACGTCGTACTTGTCGCGGTCGATCGCGCTCAGCACCGCGCCTGCGGTGACGACCGAGATGGCGTGCTCGGAGCTGCGTCCGCCGAAGACGACGGCGACGCGCGGCTTGCGGGAAGAAGGCTGAATGCTCATGTCGCGTTGACCTTACCGTTCCGGACGTCAGCGTTCCGACTTCGCGGAGCGCGACATCAGCTCCTTGACCGCGACGACGGGCTGCTTCCCGTTGTGCACGATGTCGACGACGGTCTCGGTGATGGGCATGTCGACGCCGTGCCGGCGGGCCAGGTCGAGCACCGACTCGCAGGACTTGACGCCCTCGGCGGTCTGCCGGGTGACCGCGATGGTCTCCTCCAGCGTCATGCCCTTGCCCAGGTTGAAGCCGAAGGTGTGGTTGCGCGACAGCGGCGAGGAGCAGGTCGCGACCAGGTCGCCCAGACCCGCCAGGCCGGAGAAGGTCAGCGGGTCGGCGCCGAGCGCGATGCCGAGCCGGGTGGTCTCCGCCAGTCCGCGGGTGATCAGCGAGCCCTTGGTGTTGTCGCCCAGGCCCATGCCGTCGGCGATGCCGACCGCCAGGCCGATCACGTTCTTCACCGCGCCGCCGAGTTCGCAGCCGACGACGTCGGTGTTGGTGTACGGGCGGAAGTACGCGGTGTGGCTGGCGGCCTGCAGCCGCTTGGCGACGGACTCGTCACGGCAGGCGACCACGCTCGCGGCGGGCTGCCGCGCGGCGATCTCCTTGGCGAGGTTGGGGCCGGACAGCACGGCGACGCGCTCCGGGCCCGCCTTGGCGACCTCCTCGATGACCTCGCTCATCCGCTTGGCCGTGCCGAGTTCGACGCCCTTCATCAGGCTGACCAGCACGGAGTCGCGGGGCAGCAGCGACTGCCACTCGGCCAGGTTGCCGCGGAGCGTCTGCGACGGTACGGCGAGGATCACGAACTCCGCGTCCCGGGCGGCCTCGGCGGGGTCGGTGGTGGCCCGGATCGACTCCGGCAGCTCGGTCCCGGGCAGGTAGTACGGGTTGCTGCGCGTGCTGTTGACGGCCTCGATCACCTCGGGGCGGCGGCCCCACATGGTGACCTGGGCACCCGCGTCGGCGAGGACCATCGCGAAGGCGGTGCCCCAGGAGCCCGTGCCGTAGACCGCGCAGCGCGTCGTCACTTGGTGCTGCCCTTCTGCTTGCGCGGGTCGAAGCGCTCGGCGGGCGGGGTCTGACCGCGCAGTTCGCCCAGCAGCTCGCTGACCGCGGCCATGATGGTGTCGGTGGCGTCCTTGAGCACCTCGACGCTGGCCTCCTGTCCGTAGAAGGCCGACAGGTCCACCGGCGGCCCGGCGACGACCCGCAGCGTCTTGCGCGGGAAGAGGCGCAGCTTCTTCTCCTTCGCGTACGGCGGCATGACCTCGTTGGCGCCCCACTGGGCGACCGGGATCACGGGGGCCTTGGTCATCAGCGCGACCCGGGCGACGCCCGTCTTGCCCACCATCGGCCACATCTCGGGGTCGCGGGTCAGCGTGCCCTCCGGGTAGAAGGCGACGCACTCGCCGGAGTTGATGGCGTCCACCGCGGCCCGGAAGGCGTTGGCGGCGTCGGTGCTCTCCCGGTAGACGGGGATCTGGCCGGTGCCGCGCAGGATCGCGCCGACGAAGGCGGGCTTGAACAGCGGCGCCTTCGCGAGGAAGCGGGGGACCCGGCCGCTGTTGTACTGGAAATGCGCGTACGACAGCGGGTCGAGGTACGAGTTGTGGTTGACCGCCGTGATGAATCCGCCCTCGACCGGAATGTGATCCATTCCGCGCCAGTCCCGCTTGAAGAGAACGACAAGCGGCGGTTTGGCGATGACGGCTGCGAGCCGGTACCAGAAGCCGATTCTGCGGCGGGACACCAGAACTCCTCCTCGTTCCGCCGCCGACCCGGGATCACCGGACCGCGGCCTGCTGTGGTCGGCGGCACCGTACGGCCGGTGCGGCCGCACAAGTGTCGCCGGTAGGGCCACCGTAACGCCAGGGCGAAAGGCCCTCGGGGTGCTCCCCGGCGGAAGCACCGAGGCCAGGAGGCCCGGGCACGCACCAGGGAGATCGTGCACCCGGAGGCGGGCCGCCGGGAAGGGGGGTTGAGGGCAGGGTGGTGGTGGGCCCGGGGGACCCGAGCACAATAGTTCGGTGTCACCACCCGTGGAATGGTCGCTCGTCGTCCCGCTGAAGCCGCTGGCCGCCGCCAAGAGCCGCCTCGCGGAGGCCGTCGGCCCCGTGCGGCCCGGACTGGCACTGGCCTTCGCGCAGGACACCGTGGCCGCCGCCCTCTCCTGCGAGGCGGTACGAAATGTGACGGTCGTCACCGATGATCCGCTCGCCGGGGCCGCGCTGTCGGCCCTCGGGGCGCGCGTCCAGGCGGACTCCCCGGCGGCCGGGCTCAACGCCGCGCTGCGGCACGGCGCCGACGTGGTCCGCAGGCGCCACCCCACCGCGGCCGTGGCGGCCCTGAACGCCGATCTCCCGGCCTTGCGGCCCACCGAACTGGCAGCGGTGCTCCGCGCGGCCGCCCGGCGCCCAGGACGGTCGTTTCTGGCCGACGCGGCCGGAATCGGCACCACGCTGCTTGCGGCCACCGCCGGGACCGCCCTCGCGCCGGCCTTCGGGGGGCCCTCACGCGCCCGCCACCGGGCTTCCGGCGCCCACGAGATCGTCCTGCCGGACGTGGACTCCGTGCGCCGGGACGTGGATACGGGCGAGGACCTGGCCGCCGCCCTGGTGCTGGGGGTCGGGCCGTACACGCGGGCGCTGCTGCGGCCCGGACTTCGGGCGGCTCCGCAGGAGGGTCCCGCGGGGCCCGGGCCCGCCGATTGCCCGGCGGCGGGCGCACCGGCCCCGGGAAGCGGTGCCCGATAGGCTGGGGCCCATGCAGGCCACCGCGTACACCTACGACCCCGAGACCCGCGCCGGCAGCGTGCTGCTGGACGACGGGACGCCGCTGCCGTTCGACGCGGCGGCGTTCGACGCCGGGGGCTTGCGGCTGCTGCGGCCCGGTCAGCGGGTGCGGATCCGCACCGAGGGCAGCGGGGACGGGCGCCGGGTGGTGTTCGTGACGCTGCAGACCTTCCCCGACCCGGGGGCCTGAGGACATGACGGCACGGGCCGGGTGCCCCTGAGTCAGGGGTACCCGGCCCGTCGGCGTGTGCGGGTCCGCGGAATCGTTACCGCTTCGCGGTCCGCTTGGTGGCGGTCTTCCGGGCCGCCGACTTGGCGGGCGCTTTCTTGGCCGGGGCCGTCTTCTTGGCGGTCGCCTTCTTCGCCGTGGTCTTCTTGGCGGTCGCCTTCTTCGCCGTCGTCGCCTTGGCCGCGGTGGTCTTCTTGGCCGTGGCCTTGGCGGCGGTGGTCTTCTTGGCCGTGGCCGCCTTGGCAGCGGTGGCCTTCTTCGCCGTCGTCTTCTTCGCGGCGGCCTTCTTGGTGGTGGCCTTGGCGGTGACGCCTCCGCTCAGGCTGCCCTTGGGCGCCTTCTTGACGGAGACCTCTCCGACCTTGGGGAGCTTCTTCGACCCGCTGACCAGGTCCTTGAAGCCCTGACCGGCGCGGAAGCGCGGGACGGAGGTCTTCTTGACCCGGACCCGCTCCCCGGTCTGGGGGTTGCGGGCGTAGCGGGCGGGACGCTCCACCTTCTCGAACGAGCCGAAGCCGGTGACCGAGACCCGGTCCCCGCTCACCGTCGCGCGGACGATCGCGTCCAGGACGGCGTCGACCGCGTCCGCGGCCTGCTGACGGCCGCCGAGCTTGTCGGCAATCGCTTCAACGAGCTGCGCCTTGTTCACGTCTTCCCCTTCGGAAACTTGCCCGGCGATGAAGTTCGGGCTTTTTCGCACGCTAGGCGGATATATACCGCAAATCAAATACGAAACGGGCGAATCACCCTTGTGCCGCAACGAACTCGGGGCTCAGGAAGACCTTTGATCGGGGAATCGGCCTTCGTCGAGGTCCTTCATCAGTTCCTCCAGACGCCTTGCCGCACCTGCGAGATCGTGCTTCGCGGCCGCGGTGATGACGAGCAGCCGCCGGGTCAACTGCATCCTGACGTCCTCCGGCACTTGCAGACCCGCCACCCGGGTGTGGGCCTGCTTCAACCTGGCAGCGAGGAACCCGTACAGCTCGAGTTGGCCATCGTGTTCCATGTGCCGATTGTGTCATCTGCGGTGAGTTGTCACGAGGTGTGGAGCCGAACACGCCGCAGCGCCCCCCGCCCGGTGGGGGCGGGGGGCGCTGCGGAGGTGGGCCGGCGGCGGCCGCGGGGGCCGCCGGACCGCTCAGACCTGCAGGGTCTGCGGCTTGAAGGAGGGGCGCTTGGCCTCGTAGGCGGTGATGTCGGCCTCGTTCTGCAGGGTGAGGCTGATGTCGTCCAGGCCGTTGAGCAGCCGCCAGCGGGCGTTGTCGTCCAGTTCGAAGGGGGCGGTGATCCCCTCGGCGCGGACCTCGCGGGCCTCCAGGTCGACGGTGATCTCGGCCGTCGGGTCGGACTCGGTCAGCTTCCAGAGCTCCTCGACCGTCTCCTGCGGCAGGATCACGGTGAGCAGGCCGTTCTTCAACGAGTTGCCGCGGAAAATGTCGGCGAAGCGCGCGGAGATGACCGCCTTGAAACCGTAGTTCTGCAGGGCCCACACCGCGTGCTCGCGGGAGGAGCCGGTGCCGAAGTCCGGGCCCGCGACCAGGACGGTCGCCCCCTGGCGCTCGGGCCGGTTGAGGACGAACTCGGGGTCCTTGCGCCAGGCCTCGAACAGGCCGTCCTCGAAGCCGTTGCGGGTGACCTTCTTCAGCCAGTGGGCCGGGATGATCTGGTCCGTGTCGGCGTTGCTGCGGCGCAGCGGGACGGCGCGGCCGGTGTGCGTGGTGAAAGCTTCCATCGTTCTCAGGCCTCCAGGACGGCTGCGCCGGGCAGATCGGCGGGGGACGAGAGGTGGCCGGTGACCGCGGTCGCGGCCGCGACCTGCGGCGACACCAGGTGGGTGCGGCCGCCCTTGCCCTGCCGTCCCTCGAAGTTGCGGTTGGAGGTGGACGCGGAGCGCTCACCGGGGGCCAGTTGGTCGGGGTTCATGCCCAGGCACATCGAGCAGCCCGCGTGCCGCCACTCGGCGCCGGCCTCCTTGAAGACCCTGTCCAGGCCCTCCTCCACGGCCTGCAGGGCGACCCGGACCGAGCCGGGCACGACCAGCATCCGCACGCCGTCGGCGATCTTGCGGCCCTTGACGACGGAGGCGGCGGAGCGCAGGTCCTCGATGCGGCCGTTGGTGCAGGAGCCGACGAAGACGGTGTCGACCTTCACCTCGCGCAGCGGCGTACCGGGCTCCAGGGCCATGTACTCCAGGGCCTTCTCGGCGGCCAGGCGGTCGCTGGGGTCCTCGAAGCCGGCCGGGTCCGGCACGGAGGCGCTGAGCGGGGCGCCCTGGCCGGGGTTGGTGCCCCAGGTGACGAACGGGGACAGGGAGGCGGCGTCGATGACGACCTCGTGGTCGAAGACGGCGTCCTCGTCGGTCCTGAGCGTGCTCCAGTACGCGACCGCCGCGTCCCAGTCCTCGCCCTGCGGGGCGTGCGGACGGCCCTGCAGGTAGTCGAAGGTGGTCCGGTCGGGGGCGATCATGCCGGCCCGGGCGCCCGCCTCGATCGACATGTTGCAGATGGTCATCCGGGCCTCCATCGAGAGCTTCTCGATGGCCGAGCCGCGGTACTCGATGACGTAGCCCTGACCGCCGCCGGTGCCGATCCTGGCGATGATCGCCAGGATCAGGTCCTTGGCGCTGACGCCCTCGGGCAGCTCGCCGTCGACGGTGATCGCCATGGTCCTGAACGGGGCCAGCGGCAGGGTCTGGGTGGCCAGCACGTGCTCGACCTGGCTGGTGCCGATGCCGAACGCCAGCGCGCCGAAGGCGCCGTGGGTGGAGGTGTGGCTGTCACCGCAGACGACCGTCATGCCCGGCTGCGTCAGGCCCAGCTGCGGGCCGACGACGTGCACCACGCCCTGCTCGACGTCGCCCAGCGGGTGCAGCCGCACCCCGAACTCGGCGCAGTTCTTGCGCAGCGTCTCCAGCTGCGTGCGCGATACCGGGTCGGCGATCGGCTTGTCGATGTCGAGGGTGGGGGTGTTGTGGTCCTCGGTCGCGATGGTGAGGTCCAGCCGGCGCACCGGGCGGCCGTTCATCCGCAGACCGTCGAAGGCCTGCGGGCTGGTGACCTCGTGGAGCAGGTGCAGGTCGATGAAGAGGAGGTCGGGCTCGCCCTCGGCGCGCCGTACGACGTGATCCTCCCAGACCTTTTCCGCGAGTGTCCGTGCCATCGCATTCCCTCCGACCGGCCGCTCTGCCGGCCTGTTCGTCGTTGCCCTGCGTGTCCGCCCCCTTGTGGGGAGTGGCCGCAGCGGCCCTGTGCATTCCAGCGTGCCGCGTCCGCCGGAAAATTGAACTTGCGTTTCACAGAGTGAGACGGGAGTATCGTTGCATGGACAACAGTAGTGGCGTCGGCGTTCTCGACAAGGCGGCTCTGGTGCTCAGCGCACTGGAGTCCGGCCCGGCCACCCTGGCCGGGCTCGTGGGCGCCACGGGTCTCGCCCGCCCCACCGCGCACCGTCTCGCCGTCGCCCTGGAGCACCACCGGATGGTGGCGCGCGACATGCAGGGGCGCTTCATCCTCGGTCCCCGGCTGTCCGAACTGGCCGCCGCGGCGGGCGAGGACCGCCTGCTGGCCACGGCCGGGCCGGTGCTCACGCATCTGCGGGACATGACCGGCGAGAGCGCCCAGCTCTACCGTCGCCAGGGCGACATGCGCATCTGCGTGGCCGCCGCCGAGCGGCTGTCCGGACTGCGGGACACCGTCCCGGTCGGCTCCACGCTGCCGATGAAGGCCGGCTCCGCCGCCCAGGTCCTGCTCGCGTGGGAGGAGCCGGAGCGGCTCCACCGCGGGCTGCAGGGGGCCCGCTTCACCGCCACCGCACTGTCCGGCGTACGGCGCCGCGGCTGGGCCCAGTCGATCGGCGAGCGCGAACCGGGCGTGGCGTCCGTCTCGGCCCCGGTGCGCGGCCCGTCCAACCGCGTCGTGGCGGCGGTCTCCGTCTCCGGCCCGATCGAGCGGCTCACCCGGCACCCCGGGCGCATGCACGCGCAGTCCGTCGTCGACGCCGCCGCCCGCCTGTCCGAGTCCCTGCGCCGCAGCGGCTGAGCCGGGACGCCGGCCTCAGGCCGCCCGCCCCTCGCCCGCCGTCAGCCGCTGGGCCGCGGTCTCGCCGCGGCGGCCCACCGGGACGACCCCGGTCGCGGCGCCCAGCCCGAAGGCGGGCATGTCGACGTACACGGACTCGTAGCCGCCCGCCGGCACGGCGTACGTCTCGTGCCAGAAGCCCACCCTGCCCTTACCGGCCCGCGCGCGACGGTTGAACGCCGCCCACGCGGGCCGGTGCTGCTTGTCCTGCTGGGAAGCGTAGGCGAAGAGCTGCTCCGTGGACTTCCAGTACTGGACGACGTAGATCACGCGGGGCCCGCCGAACAGCAGCCGGTACCCGAGGAACCCGCTTCCGTCGTCCTGCGACAGCTCCCGCAGCATCCGCGGCATGGCCCGGAACACCGGGAGCCAGCTGCCCAGGGACCGGAAGCGGTTGATCCGCATCCCGATGAGGAACACGACGATGCCGCCCTCGGCGGCGGCGGTGTTGCGGCCCGGAATCACCTGCGCGGACATGAGGAACCCCTGTCGGTCGTCTTGGATAGTGGCACTATCCATGCTTGGATAGTGCCACTATCCAATGGAGGGCGCAAGGGAATGCGACTGGCCGAGCTGAGTGAACGCAGCGGCGTGGCGACGGCCACGATCAAGTACTACCTGCGCGAAGGGCTGCTCCCGCCCGGCCGTCGCGTCACGGCCACGCAGGCCGAGTACGGGGAGGAGCACCTGCGCCGGCTGCGGTTCGTCCGGGCGCTGATCCAGATCGGCAAGGTGCCGGTGGCCACCGCGCGGGAGGTACTCGCCGCGGTGGAGGACGAGTCGCTCAACCAGCACCTGCGGCTCGGCGCCGCCACCTTCGTCCTGCCGCACGGCCCGGAGCCCGACGAGGACGACCCGGCGACGGGGACCGCCCGCCGCGAGGTGGACGGGCTGATGGCCGAACTGGGCTGGCGGTACGGCAGCGAGGAGCACGGCCCCTCCCCCGCCTACCGGATGCTCGTCACGGCGGTCGCCGCCCTGACCCGCCTCGGATACCCCAGCAGCGCACGGCACTTGGCGCCCTACGCGCGCCTTGCCGCCCAACAGGCCGTCCACGACCTGGATCTGGTCGAGATGTACGACACCCCGCTGGAACAGGCGGCCGCCGCCGTGACGCTCACGGTGCTCTACGAGCCCGTGCTGCTGAGCCTGCGCCGGCTCGCCGAGGCCGAGGAGTCCCGCCGCCGCTTCGGAGTTGGGTGAGGCGGGCCGCCGGGAACGGGCGCGGACGGGGAAACAGGAGAGGCCCCCCGCCGAAGCGGGGGGCCTCTCCTCGATGTACCCCCGACCGGATTCGAACCGGCGCTACCGCCTTGAGAGGGCGGCGTGCTAGGCCGCTACACAACGGGGGCAAGTCTTGTGGAAATGTGCTGGGGTACCAGGACTCGAACCTAGACTAAATGAACCAGAATCACTCGTGCTGCCAATTACACCATACCCCATGGTGTGTCAAGTACCCCCGACCGGATTCGAACCGGCGCTACCGCCTTGAGAGGGCGGCGTGCTAGGCCGCTACACAACGGGGGCCCTAGCGATCCCTACCAGAGAGATCAGTACCCCCGACCGGATTCGAACCGGCGCTACTGCCTTGAGAGGGCAGCGTGCTAGGCCGCTACACAACGGGGGCTTTGCAGAAGATCTGCGCTGGGGTACCAGGACTCGAACCTAGACTAACTGAACCAGAATCAGTCGTGCTGCCAATTACACCATACCCCACCAAAACTCAACCCCCCGTGGGGGGTTTTGTTTGGCCGCGCTTCCCGCGCTGGCCTTTCGGCCCGCCCGGGCGGCGCAGGAAGAACATTACCCGATCGGTGACGGGGCTCCAAAACGAGTATCCGCCGCCAGAAGTGCGGGCAGCTCCGCGAGCCCCGTGATCCGCCGCAGGTCCGGCGCGGTGACGGAACCCGTACGGTCCAGCCACACCCCGTACAGGCCCGCCGCGTCCGCGCCGCGCGCGTCGGTGTCGGCCTTGTCGCCGACGTAGGCGACCTCCGCCGGCGGCAGTCCCAGCGCCTGGCACGCTCCCAGGAAGGCCTCCGGCGCGGGCTTGGCGTGCCCCAGTTCCTGCGAGCACACCAGGCACTCGAACCGGTCGCGCAGGCCCAGCCGGGTCAGCTTGCGCTCCTGGTGGGCGGTGCCGGAGTTGGACAGCAGGCCGTGCCGGTAGCCGGGGGTGAGCGCCTCCAGGGCCGGTACGACGTCGGGGAAGACCGCCCAGGCGGCCTCGAAATGGACGTAGTAGGCCGCGAACCAGGCGTCGGCCGCGGCGTCGCCGACGGCCGGCCCCAGCAAGGCCCTGACCCGCTCCCTGCGGTGCTCGGTGAAGGTCAGCTCGCCGGTGAGGAAGCGCGTGTAGTGCGTCTCCATGACCTCGCGCCACGTGCGCAGCGCCCGCTCCTCGCCGCCGAACGCGCCGAGCAGGCCCTCGGCCTCCAGGTGACGCAGCGCTCCGGTCCGCTCGGCGCCCGAGTAGTCGAAGATCGTGTCGTCGATGTCCCAGAGCACGGCGCGGATCGGCATATGCCGACTCTAGCCCTGTGCTCCGTCCGGGGTACCGGCGCGCGGCGGACACCGGGTGAACAGCGTCCGGCCGCTCTCGAAACGGTGCCGCTCGCCCGTCACGGGGTCGTCGAACTCCAGCACCCGGGCCAGCAGCCGCAGCGGGCGGGAGAAGTCACCGGGCGCCGCGGGCGGCAGGACGTGCGGGTAGACGGGGTCGCCGAGGATCGGCACCCCCAGGGCGTTCATGTGCACCCGCAGCTGGTGGGTACGGCCGGTCTCCGGGCGGAGCCGGTAGCGGGCCAGCCCGTCGCGGTGGTCCAGCAGTTCCACGTGGCTGCGGGCGTTGGGTTCGCCGGGGACCTCCCGGGCCGCCATCTGCCCGCGCTCCTTGACGATCCGGCTCTCCACCGTGCGCGGCAGCGCCAGGGCGGGGTCGTGCCGGGCCACCGCCTCGTACTCCTTGCGGGCCAGCCGGTCCCGGAAGATCGTCTGGTAGGCGCCGCGCAACTCGGGGCGGATCACGAACATCACCACGCCCGCCGTGAGCCGGTCGAGGCGGTGGGCCGGGCTCAGCTCGGGCAGCGCGAGGTCGTGGCGCAGCCGGGTGAGCGCCGTCTCCACGACGTGGCCGCCGCGCGGCATGGTGGCGAGGAAGTGCGGCTTGTCGACGACGAGCAGCCGGTCGTCCCGGTGGAGCACCTCGATGTCGAAGGGCACCGGGACCTCGTCCGGCAGCTCCCGGTGGAACCAGACGTGGCCGCCCGGACGGTAGGCGGCGTCGCGGGCGAGCGGGCCCTCGGCGCCGTGCACCTCCCCCGCCGCGAACATGGCGTCCAGCCGCTCCGGGGAGACCGCGGCGCCGAGCCGGTCCACCAGGTGGTCGCGGACCGTCGCCCAGGTCCCGGTGCCGGGCAGCCGCACGCGCACGGGGTCGACCCCGCGGCGCTGGGGCAGCGGGGGGATCGGGGGCCTGGTCCTGCGGCGCATGGCGTGGTCCGGGAAGCGTGCCGCCCCGGGCTCCTGGTCAAGGGCCCGGGGCGGATCGGCGTACCGCGGTCAGCCGGCCAGCTTCGCCAGGGCGGCGTCGACGCGGGCCAGGGTGCGCTCGCGGCCGAGCACTTCGAGGGACTCGAAGAGCGGCAGCCCGACGGTGCGGCCGGTGACGGCGACCCGGACCGGCGCCTGGGCCTTGCCGAGCTTGAGGCCGTGGGTCTCACCGGCGGTGAGGACGGCGTCCTTCAGGGCCTCGGCGTTCCAGTCCGCGGCCGCCAGGTTCTCCCGGGCGGTGGTGAGCAGCGCCGAGGCGGCAGCCGCGTCCTTCATCGCCTTCTGCCAGGACGCCTCGTCCTCCACCGGCGTGTCGAGGAAGAGGAAGTCGACGTTGTCGGTGATGTCGGAGAGCACGGTCAGACGGGTCTGCGCGTGCGGCGCGATCGCCTCGAAGGCGGCCTGGTCGAACGCCTCGGGCGCCCAGGGGGCGAACGGGGCCTTCAGCCACGGGCCGCAGGCCTCGGCGAACGCCTTCACGTCCAGCAGGCGGATGTGGTCGGCGTTGATCGCCTCGGCCTTCTTGAGGTCGAAGCGCGCCGGGTTGGCGTTGACCGCGTCGATGTCGAAGGCGGCAACCATCTCCTCGACGGTGAAGACGTCGCGGTCGGCGGAGAGCGACCAGCCCAGCAGCGACAGGTAGTTCAGCAGGCCCTCGGGGAGGAAGCCGCGCTCCCGGTAGAGGTTGAGGGAGGACTGCGGGTCGCGCTTGGAGAGCTTCTTGTTGCCCTCGCCCATGACGTACGGCAGGTGGCCGAAGTGCGGGGTCGTGCCGTTGCCGACGCCGATCTCGGCGAGCGCGCGGTAGAGCGCGATCTGGCGCGGGGTGGAGGACAGCAGGTCCTCGCCGCGCAGCACGTGCGTGATCTCCATCAACGCGTCGTCGACCGGGTTGACCAGCGTGTACAGCGGGGCGCCGTTGGCCCGGACGATGCCGTAGTCGGGCACGTTGTCCGGGGTGAAGGTCAGCTCGCCGCGGACGAGGTCGGTGAAGGTGATCGTCTCGTCGGGCATGCGGAAGCGGACGATGGGCTCGCGGCCCTCGCGCTCGTACGCGTCGACCTGCTCGGCGGTGAGGTCGCGGCAGTGGCCGTCGTAGCCGGAGGGGCGGCCGGCGGCGCGGGCGGCCTCCCGGCGCTCGTCGAGCTCCTCGGTGGTGCAGTAGCACTTGTACGCGTGACCGGACCCGAGCAGCTTCGCGGCGACGTCCTTGTAGACGTCCATGCGCTGCGACTGCCGGTAGGGCGCGTGCGGGCCGCCGACCTCGGGGCCCTCGTCCCAGTCGAAGCCGAGCCAGCGCATGGCCTCCAGCAGCTGCTGGTACGACTCCTCGGAGTCGCGGGCGGCGTCGGTGTCCTCGATCCGGAAGACCAGGGTGCCCTGGTGATGGCGGGCGAACGCCCAGTTGAACAGGGCGGTGCGGACCAGGCCCACGTGGGGGTTGCCGGTCGGCGAGGGGCAGAAACGTACGCGTACGGGTGCTGCGCTAGTCACGCTTGATCACCTTGTTGGTGAGAGTGCCGATGCCTTCGATGGTGACGGCGACCTCGTCGCCGACGTGGAGCGGTCCGACCCCCGCCGGGGTGCCGGTGAGGACGACGTCGCCCGGGAGCAGCGTCATGGCCTCGGTGATGTGCACGATCAGGTCCTCGATGGAGCGGATCATCTGGCTCGTGCGGCCGGACTGGCGCGGCTCGCCGTTGACAGTGGCGGTGACGGCGAGGTCGTTGGCGGCGGCGAGGTCGAGGTCCGTCTCGATCCAGGGGCCGATGGGGCACGAGGAGTCGAAGCCCTTGGCGCGCGCCCACTGCTTCTCGGCCTTCTGGGCGTCCCGCGCGGTGACGTCGTTGGCGCAGGTGTACCCGAGGACGACCTCGGCGACGCGCTCGCGCGGGACCTCGCGGCACATCCGGCCGATGACGACGGCGAGCTCGGCCTCGTGGTGCACCTCCTGCGAGAAGGAGGGGTAGACGATGGGGTCGCCCGGGCCGATCACCGAGGTGGACGGCTTGAAGAAGGCGACCGGGACCTCCGGCACCTCGTTGCCCAGCTCGGCGGCGTGTTCGGCGTAGTTCCGCCCGATCGCGACGACCTTGCTGGGGAGCACGGGCGGCAGCAGCCGGACCTTGCTCAGCGGCACCTTCGTGCCGGAGCGCTCGTACTCGGCGAACGGGATGCCCTTGATGATGTCGAGGACGAGTCCGTCCGGGACGGACTCGTCGCCCTCGACGACGCCGAAGGCGACATTGCCGTCGATGGAGAACCTGGCGATGCGCACGGGAAGCAGCTCACCTCACTGGCCGGAGACTGACGCTCCAGGTTATCCCGGGGGTGGCTCCCGGACCCGCCCGCCGAGCCGCGCCTCAGGCGGTCGGCAGCTCCGTCAGGACGGTGCGGCGGGGGTTGGCGGTCTGCCGGGGCAGCACGACGGCTTCCGCGTCCTCGACGGCCGGAGCGACCTCTGCGGTCCGCGTGTCCTCGGCGTCCGCCAGGTGCGCGAGGGTGGTGCGGCGCGGGTTGGCTATGGGTCGCATGATCATGGTCGTCTTCATGGGCCGGTCAGAACCTCGTGTTGTTACCGGGCGCCCGGGCAGGCGCGGTTGACGTAGTACACGGCTGTGTCAAACGTCAATCTATCGGCGCCCATTCCCCGATCTGGATGACCAATACAACTGACGGTCTGTGATTTTGCTCACGAACGCGGGGACAAGCAGGGCGAATCGGTCGGCCGCCCGATACCAGCGAAACCGACATCACGGCCCATCCGGACTCTTCACCCCCGGTTGGCAGCAGCCGGGCACCGGCCGGCGGGCCCCAACACCCCTGGAGAAA
This sequence comes from Streptomyces sp. NPDC006207, assembly GCF_040613835.1. NCBI lineage: Bacteria > Bacillati > Actinomycetota > Actinomycetes > Kitasatosporales > Streptomycetaceae > Streptomyces > Streptomyces sp. NPDC006207. The sequence goes on from NZ_JBEXSX010000055.1 coordinate 29,085, forward strand.
GCCCGGATTGCCGGGAGACATCCGAAAGGCCACCGACACCGTGTGATCCACCGGACGCACTGAGTCACGTATTCCACTCGAAACCTGTCGGCCCTTGTTGGACGTGCGGCACTGTGCTGGAATTCCCCGGACCGCCGTATCAACAGATGCCGGCGCGCAGGGGGGAGCGTGCGATCGCCGAGCGGCGGCGGCCAATGGGTATCCGCCGGGGAGGGCGGGACTCCGAAGACTCGACACCGTCCTGCCGCCCGTGCGGGGGACGCCTGGTCCAGAGGTTGCGACGCTAGTGCAGGGACGTTTCAAGAGGGATGGCGGCGCTGCGGGCGACCCGGAACAGCGCGGTGGGACCGATCACGGTCCCGCCCGCCGGGATGAAACCGCAGACGCCGGAACCGCGGGCGCACAGAGCAGCGCCACGCCGGGAAGCGGTGTGCGCACCGGCCCGAAGCACGGCTCCCGAATAGCCATGCGCAACTGGCGCATCAGCACTCGTCTGGTGTCGCTGCTCGCGCTGCCGGTGGTCGCCGCGACCACCCTGGGTGCGCTCCGCATCCAGAGCTCGCTGGAGAACGTGCAGCAGCTGGAGGCCATGACCTCGCTGACCGACCTCACGGAGCAGGCGACCAAGCTCGCCGCCGCGCTCCAGGAGGAGCGAGACGTCTCGGCCGGCCCGCTGTCCAGCACGCCCCGCGACGATGGCGACGACAACATCGTGGCCGCGCAGGCGAAGACCAAGCTGGCGCGCACGGCGTTCGTCAGCGCCGCCAACGAGGTCTCCCCGGACCTCACGGGCGTCAACGCCTCGCTGACCTCGATCAGCCGCCAGCTCGGCACCCTGCAGGCCATCCGCGAGCGTGCGTACGACCAGCCCGGCTACATCGCGCAGACGGTCAGCGAGTACGACGAGCTCATCCGCTCGCTCATCGACCTCTCCCAGGAGATGGCCGAGGCGACCGGTAACTCGGACATGATCTCCAGCACCCGCGCGCTGGCGGCGTTCTCGTCCGCCAAGGAGTACGACTCCATGCAGCGGGCCATCATCAGCGCCGCCCTGGCCGACAACCAGACCCTCAGCTCCAACGACTTCCGCTACCTGCAGGGCGTCCACCGCTCCGAGGGCACGGAACTCAAGCAGTTCAGCCAGATCTACGGCCGGACGAACGCCGAGGAGCTCCTCAAGGGCCTCAACGGCGGCAACGACATCGTCAACAAGGTCGGTGAGCAGGCCGACCGCATCGCGGCCTCCGAGTCGAGCATCCAGAACTTCCAGGGCAAGTACCTGGACTGGGACGACGACGCCAAGACCAAGATCCAGCTCATGGGCCAGATCGAGCAGACCCTGCTGCAGCAGATGCAGCAGAAGGCCCTGACGCTGCGCGACGAGGCCCAGCAAGAGGCGATCATCAGCGGTGCGCTGATCCTCCTCGTGCTCGGCATCTCGGTCGTCGGCGCCTTCGTCGTCGCCCGGTCCATGGTCCGCTCGCTGCGCCGGCTGCAGGACACCGCCCAGGAAGTCGCCCAGAAGCGACTGCCCGAGCTGGTCAAGCAGCTCTCCGAGTCCGACCCGCAGGACGTCGACACCTCGGTCGAGTCGATCGGCATCCACACCCGCGACGAAATCGGCCAGGTGGCCCGCGCGTTCGACGAGGTCCACCGCGAGGCGGTCCGACTCGCCGCCGAGCAGGCGCTGCTGCGAGGGAACGTCAACGCGATGTTCACCAACCTCTCGCGCCGCAGCCAGGGCCTGATCCAGCGTCAGCTGAGCCTGATCTCCGAACTGGAGTCCCGCGAGGCCGACCCGGACCAGCTGTCCAACCTCTTCAAGCTCGACCACCTCGCGACCCGTATGCGCCGGAACGGCGAAAACCTCCTCGTCCTCGCGGGCGAGGAGCCCGGCCGCCGCTGGACCCGCCCGGTCCCGCTGGTCGACGTCCTCCGCGCCGCCGCATCCGAGGTGGAGCAGTACGAGCGCATCGAGCTCACCTCGGTGCCGGCGGTCGAGGTCACCGGCCGCGTCGTCAACGACCTCGTCCACCTGCTCGCAGAGCTGCTGGAGAACGCGACCTCGTTCTCCTCCCCGCAGACCAAGGTGCGGGTCACTGGTCACGCGCTGCCCGACGGCCGCGTGCTGATCGAGATCCACGACACCGGCATCGGTCTGTCCCCGGAGGACCTCGCCGACATCAACGAGCGGCTCGCCAATCCGCCGACGGTGGACGTCTCCGTCTCCCGCCGCATGGGTCTGTTCGTGGTCGGCCGCCTGTCCCTGCGGCACGGCATCCGGATCCAGCTCCGTCCGTCCGACTCGGGCGGCACCACCGCGCTCGTCATGCTGCCGGTGGACGTCACCCAGGGTGGCGCCAAGCCCCAGCCCGGCGCGGGCAACCGCGGTCAGCAGCCGGGCGGTGCCCCCGCCGCGGCTCCGGGCGCTCCCGCGCCGGCCATGGGTGGCGGCGGCGGTACCGGCCTCGCCGGCATGCACCGCGGTGGGCAGCGCGGCCAGGTGTCCGGTTCCGCGTCGCGTCCGGCCCTCAACTCCGGTCCCGGCATGGGCCCGCAGGGCGGCCGTCCGGCCGGCCCCGGTGCTCCGGCGGCGCCCGGGCCGCAGCGCTCGGGCCCGAGCTGGGCCAACGAGCAGGTCCCCGGTGGCCAGGGCAGGCCGCAGCAGCAGCAGCCGCAGCGACCGGCCGCTCCCCCGCAGCGTCCGGCGGCGCCGCAGCCGATGGGCGCGGCCCACGGCCCCGAGGCCGACATGCCGCGCGGTCACGAGGACCTGGAGTCCACGGCGCAGTTCGAGCGCCCGGACTTCAACGCCATGCCGCACACCGCACCGGCGTACGGCGGCCCCCAGACCCAGCAGATACCGCAGATGCCGCAGCACGGCGGCCAGCCCCAGCAGATGCCCCAGATGCCGCAGCACGGTGGCCAGGCCCCGCAGCAGCAGCAGCAGGGCCAGTTCACCCGCAGCGATGTCTTCCAGCGCCCCGCGGCACCCCACGTGCAGCAGGCGCCGCAGACCCCGCCGGCCGCCCCGGCGGCGCCCCAGGGACCGCGCCACTCCGGCGGGTACGCCCAGGGACCCGGCGCCGCCCATCAGCAGCGTCCCGCGGCCCCGCAGGCCGACCGGCAGCCGCTGCCGGCCGTCAACGAGCCGATGGCGCTGCCTCCGGCCCCCGTTCGCCACGACGAGCCGAGCCCGATCTTCGACTCGCTCGAGTCGGACTGGTTCCGCACCGGTCGCGCCGAGCGCATGCAGCAGGTGCACGTCGAGCGGGGCCCGGTCGGCCCGCAGCAGAACGGCAACGGCCCGGGCGCCGCAGCGCCCACCCGGCCGCCGCAGCGCCCGCAGCAGCCCGCCCCGCAGCAGCACCCGCAACAGCCGCAGCGGGCCCGCGCCGAGCACGCGGCGCCGCCTTCGCAGCCTGCGCACCCGCCGCAGCCCTCGCAGCCCCCGCGGCGCGACTCGGCGGCGTGGCGGTCCTCGCCGAACGACGAGGTGTGGGAGCGCGCGGGCCAGGTCCGCCAGCCGTCCGCTGGCGGGGTCACCCCCTCCGGGCTGCCGCGGCGGGTCCCCAAGGCCAACCTCGTCCCGGGAGCCGGTGCTCCCCAACAAGCCCCACAGGGCGGTCCGCAGGTTTCCCGGGCCCCCGACGACGTGCGCGGACGCCTGACCAACCTCCGTCGCGGTATCCAGCAGGGTCGCCAGGCCGGTACGGGAACGACCGACGGCCGCGGCTTTGGCACCACTCACCAGCAGGAGCGTTAGTTGAGTCAGATGAGCCAGGCGGCACAGAATCTGAACTGGTTGATCACCAACTTCGTGGACAACACCCCCGGGGTGTCCCACACCGTGGTGGTATCCGCCGACGGCCTGCTGCTGGCCATGTCCGAGGGTTTCCCCCGTGACCGCGCCGACCAGTTGGCGGCCGTCGCCTCCGGCCTCACCTCGCTGACCGCGGGCGCGTCCCGCATCTTCGAGGGCGGCAGCGTCAACCAGACCGTCGTGGAGATGGAGCGCGGCTTCCTCCTCCTGATGTCGGTCTCGGACGGATCCTCGCTGGCCGTACTGGCGCACCCCGAGTGCGACATCGGCCTCGTGGGCTACGAGATGGCCCTGCTCGTCGACCGAGCGGGCGCCGTTCTCACCCCCGACCTGCGCGCAGAACTCCAAGGCAGCCTGATGGGCTGAGCTCCTCCCCGGAGCCCGGCCGAATGCACGCCCCATGACTACTCGCGACACGCGTCCGCTCTTACCCGGAGGACCATTCATGACCCCGCCGCCCGCCTCGCCCGGCCCGTACGGCGCGCCCCACCATGCGCCGTACGGGGGCGAAGGCGACCAGCCGCTGGTGCGGCCGTACGCCATGACCGGTGGTCGCACCCGGCCGCGCTACCAGCTCGCCATCGAGGCACTGGTCAGCACCTCCGCGGACCCGAGTGCCTACCAGGGGCTGCTCCCCGAACACCAGCGCATCTGCCACCTGTGCATGGAGATCAAGTCGGTCGCCGAGATCTCCGCACTGCTGGGGATCCCGCTGGGGGTGGCCCGGATTCTGGTGGCCGACCTGGCTGAGGCCGGTATGGTCGCCATCCACCAGCCGAGCAGCGGCGAGGCCGGCGGACAGCCTGATGTGACACTGCTCGAAAGGGTGCTCAGTGGACTTCGCAAGCTCTAGGCCGGGGCAGCAGGCGGCGTACGGTGCGCCGCCCGCGGCCCGGTCCACCACCTCGGCGAAGATCGTGGTGGCGGGTGGCTTCGGCGTGGGCAAGACCACGTTCGTCGGGGCGGTCTCGGAGATCAACCCGCTCCGTACGGAGGCCGTGATGACCTCGGCATCCGCGGGCGTGGACGATCTGACGCACGTGGCCGACAAGACCACGACGACCGTGGCGATGGACTTCGGTCGTATCACGCTCGACGACGACCTGATCCTGTACCTGTTCGGTACGCCGGGCCAGGACCGCTTCTGGTTCATGTGGGACGACCTGGTCCGCGGTGCCATCGGCGCCGTCGTCCTGGTCGACACCCGCCGGCTGGCCGACTGCTTCCCGGCCGTCGACTACTTCGAGAACAGCGGTCTGCCGTTCGTCATCGCCCTCAACGGCTTCGACGGCCACCAGCCGTACACGCCCGACGAGGTCCGGGAAGCGCTGCAGATCGGCCCGGACGCCCCCATCATCATCACGGACGCCCGGCACCGCGCCGAGGCGAAGAGCGCGCTGATCACGCTCGTCGAACACGCGCTGCTCGCTCGTCTCAAGTAAGCATTCCAGCTTGCCACTTCGCGTATGGACCGGCTGTGTCTTTTGACATGGCCGGTCCTTCTGTTCATAACGTTTCGACCGCGAATCGGAACAACCCGAACACCGCCCGCGCCCAGTCGGCTTCACTGCGCATACATCTACCCAGTGAATTGCCACCGCTTTACGCTTATGCCCGTTTTAACCGGCGCGTGATCATGGCTTCGCAGTCCTCGCCGGACGTTTGTGGAGCACCCCCATGACGTGCTGGAATTCATCGAAACCCGAGAGTAGGAACGGCGCCGCCCGCGCCGTCGCCGAGAGGTTGTTGGTCGAGTGAGGAACACGAGGCGAGCAGAGCCGGGTCCCGCGGACCACCCGCGTGGCAATTTCACCCCGCCTGCGCGATACGGCACGGCCCAGGCCGCTGCCCCCGAGGCGGCCACCGCGCCCGAGCCGGTGACGAGCCCGGGCAGCCGCTTCGCCATGCGCAACTGGCGGGTGGCCACCCGTCTGAACGTCATCCTCCTCATCCCGGTGATGGTCGCCCTGGTCTTCGGCGGCTTCCGGGTGCAGAGCTCGGTGCAGACCTGGCAGGACGCCGACGACGCGGTGCGGACCGCCAACGCCGTGCGCGCCGCAGTGGACTACGCCAACGCCGTGCTGAACGAACGTGACCTCAGCGTTGTTCCCCTGCTGGCCGGCGACACCGAGAACAAGGACGTCGTCGCGACCCGCGCGGCCACCGACCAGGCGGCCGCGAAGTTCGACGCCGCCGTCGCCGAGCTGCCCGTGAGCGACCGGCTGCAGCGCCGCGTGGCGAACATCCGCGAGGGCGAGAAGGTCCTGGCGAAGCTGCGTGACACGGCCTTCACCCGGCAGCTCCCGGGCGTGCAGACCGAGGAGAAGTACGTCGAGGTCCAGCACCCGCTGATGGAGCTCGCGAACGAGCTGGGCTTCGGCACCAACAGCATCGCCTCCTACGGCCGCACCCTCTACGCGCTCGAACTGACCAAGGCCGCCGAGTCGCTGACCCGCTCCATCGGCACCCACCTGCTCGTCGAGGACCGCGACAAGCTCGTCGACGGCGAGCTGAAGCTCCAGCTGACCGCCTTCACCTCGTACGCCTACCTCCAGCAGGTCGCTCTGGAGGAGTACCGGGGCGGTGGCACCGACGCGGACTACCAGCGACTGCTGGACGCGCAGGACGCGGCCCTGGAGAAGGGCAAGGAGCAGGTCGCCCAGGCCGCCCAGGCGGCCAAGCAGGCCGGCCAGCCCTTCAAGGCTCCGCCGAGCCTGGAGAACATGATCAAGCTGATCGCCTCCGGTCAGAGCACCGAGCAGCTCAAGGCCCAGGGCGTGACCGCGGAGAGCTGGTTCGGCGCGACCACCCTCGCCTTCGACGCCTACAAGAGCGTCGAGCAGCACCTGGCCAACCAGGCGTACAACGACTCGAGCGACATCGCCGACAGTGCCCGCATTGAAGCGATCGTCAACTCCGCCATCGTGCTCGTCGCGCTGATCATCGCCTTCATCGTGGCCGCCATGGTGGCCCGTTCGATGAGCAACAGCATGCGACGGCTGCGCACCGCGGCCTTCGAGGTCGCCGAGCAGCGCCTGCCGGCCCTGGTCGACCAGCTCTCCCGCACCGATCCGGGCAAGGTCGACACCCGCGTCCAGACGATCCCGATCACCTCGAACGACGAGATCGGCGAGGTCGCCCGCGCCTTCGACCAGATCCACCGCGAGGCCGTACGGCTCGCCGCCGAGCAGGCCCTGCTCCGTGGCAACGTCAACGCGATCTTCACCAACCTCTCCCGCCGCAACCAGGGCCTCATCCAGCGCCAGCTGACGCTGATCACGGACCTGGAGAACAACGAGGCGGACCCGGACCAGCTGGAGAATCTCTTCAAGCTGGACCACCTGGCGACCCGCATGCGCCGCAACGGCGAGAACCTCCTGGTCCTCGCCGGCGAGGAGCCCGGCCGCCGCTGGAACCAGCCGGTCCCGCTGGTCGACGTGCTCCGCGCCGCGGCCTCCGAGGTGGAGGCGTACGAGCGCATCGAACTGGTCGGCATCCCCGAGACCGAGATCCACGGCACCGCCGTCACCGACCTCGTGCACCTGCTGGCCGAGCTGCTGGAGAACGCCACCACGTTCTCCTCGCCCCAGACCAAGGTGCGGGTCACCGCGACCCGGCTTCCCGACGGCCGCGTCATGGTCGAGATCCACGACAAGGGCATCGGCCTCACCGCCGAGGACTTCGCGGACATCAACCACAAGCTGGCCGAACCGCCGACCGTCGACGCGTCGATCTCCAAGCGCATGGGCCTGTTCGTGGTCGGCCGCCTCGCCGACCGGCACGGCATCCGCGTCCAGCTGCGCCCGTCCGGCGAGCAGGCCGGCACCACCTCGCTGGTCATGCTCCCCGAGCCGATCACCCACGGTGGCGGCGGCGAGGAGATGCCGCTGGAGGACGACTTCACCGTGTCCCGGATCGTGCCGGAGCTCGAGACCCCGCAGTTCGCCGCCTACGGACCGACCGCCGCGGAGCTCGGCTTCGACGACTCGCGCTACGAGCGCGCCGAGGCCCCGGCCGACACCCGCTCGCTCGACCCGGTCGGCCGCTCGCTCATGCGTGACCAGCGCCGTGCCCAGCTCGAGGCCGCGGCCGGCGACCGTGCCCCGGAGCAGCCGCCGTTCGAGGGCGACGCCCGGGAACCGGGCTACCAGGAGACCGGCGCCGAGGCCGCGTTCCAGGACAACGGCTTCCAGGACAACGGCTTCCCGGCGAACGGCTTCGACCAGCAGGGCTACCAGGAGCCGCAGGGCCAGCCGTTCCAGGAGCAGCACGGCTACGACGCGCAGCCCGGGTTCCAGGAGCCGGTGTACACCGAAGGCGGCTACGCCGAGCAGGGGTACGCCGCTGCGCAGAACGGCTACGCCCAGGACGACTGGCAGCAGCAGAACGGGTACGCCCAGGAACAGTGGACGGCGACGCCGGGCGGCGAACTGCCGCAGACGGCCCAGCCGCAGGGTTTCCCGGCCCAGGCGACGGCCGATTCCGCCACAGCCACCCCCTTCGAAGCCCCGGAGCGCGTAGGCTTCGACCGACCGGCTCCGGCCACCGGCCCGCTGCAGTCCTCGGTGACCGACGCGGGGCTGCCGCGCCGCGACCGCGGATGGCAGCAGTCCGGACAGGCGGCCCCGGCGCAGCCGGAGCCCCAGTCGGCGGACGGCTTCCCGGCGCAGCCGGCGCCCTCCGTACCCGCGTCGGACGGGGAGTCGGAGTGGCGCTCCACGAACGACGACAACTGGCAGCGGGCCGAACAGGCCCGCAAGCCCAAGGCGGGCGGGGTCACCCCCTCCGGCCTGCCCCGACGGGTCCCCAAGGCCAACCTGGTCCCGGGTACCGCACAGCAGACTCCGCAGGGCGGACCGATGGTCTCCCGTGCACCCGAGGACGTCCGTGGCCGCCTGAGCAATCTGCGGCGCGGTGTCCAGCAGGGACGCACTGCGGGAACTGACACGAACGGCCAGGGCTTCGGCCCCAAGCACCAGGAGCGTTAGTTGAGTCCGATGAGCCAGGCGGCACAGAACCTGAACTGGTTGATCACCAGTTTCGTGGACCAGACCCCAGGGGTCTCCCATACGGTTGTGGTCTCTGCCGACGGTCTGCTGCTGGCGATGTCCGAAGGCTTCCCGCGGGACCGTGCGGACCAGTTGGCCGCGGTGGCCTCCGGTCTGACCTCGCTGACCGCGGGTGCCTCGCGCATCTTCGAGGGCGGGCACGTGAACCAGACCGTCGTGGAGATGGAGCGCGGCTTCCTCTTCATCATGTCCGTCTCGGACGGTTCCTCGCTGGCCGTGCTGGCGCACCCGGAGTGCGACATCGGCCTCGTGGGCTACGAGATGGCCCTGCTGGTCGACCGCGCGGGCAACGTGCTCACGCCCGATCTGCGTGCGGAATTGCAGGGCAGCCTGCTCAACTAACGGACAGGCATGCGGGCGCGTCTGGAGACCCGTAGGGTTTTCAGACGCGCTACCCAGCTGGAGGAGGAACCGTGGCAACGCCCCCAGGCGGAGATCAGTACGGCAATCACCAACAGCAGCCGCCCTTCAAGCGGTTCGACTTCCCCTCGGCACCCAGCCAGGACCCAGGTCCCGGCCCCACGCCGTCGCACCGGCAGCCGAGGATCCAGCCGTACGAACCCCCGCAGGCGCCACCGCCTCGGACAGCGCAGACCGGGCGTTCCAAGCCGCCGTCCGGTCTGGTACGTCCCTACGCCATGACCGGTGGCCGCACCCGGCCGCGCTACCAGCTCGCCATCGAGGCACTGGTCAGCACGACCGCCGACCCGGTCCAGCTGCGGGGCCAGTTGCCGGAGCACCAGCGGATCTGCATCCTCTGCCGGGAGATCAAGTCGGTCGCGGAGATCTCCGCGCTCCTCTCCATCCCCCTCGGCGTCGCCCGAATCCTCGTCGCCGACCTGGCGGAGGCCGGGCTCGTCGCCATTCACCAGCCCGGTGGCGACGATGCCTCGGGCGGACAGCCAGACGTGACACTGCTCGAAAGGGTGCTCAGTGGACTTCGCAAGCTCTAGCGGTCCAGCTCGCTCAACCACCTCGGCGAAGATCGTGGTGGCGGGCGGCTTCGGCGTGGGCAAGACCACGTTCGTCGGTGCCGTATCGGAGATCAACCCGCTGCGTACCGAAGCCGTGATGACCTCCGCCTCCGCGGGGATCGACGATCTGACGCACGCGCCGGACAAGACCACGACGACCGTGGCGATGGACTTCGGCCGTATCACCCTGGACGAGGACCTGATCCTCTACCTGTTCGGCACGCCGGGCCAGGACCGCTTCTGGTTCATGTGGGACGACCTGGTGCGCGGCGCCATCGGCGCGGTCGTCCTGGTGGACACCCGCCGGCTGGCGGACTGCTTCCCGGCCGTCGACTACTTCGAGAACAGCGGTCTGCCGTTCGTCATCGCCCTCAACGGCTTCGACGGCCACCAGCCGTACAACCCCGAGGAAGTCCGCGAGGCCCTCCAGATCGGTCCCGAGGCCCCCATCATCATCACGGACGCCCGGCACCGCGCCGAGGCGAAGAGCGCGCTGATCACGCTGGTCGAACACGCGCTGATGGCGCGGCTGCGGTAGCGGTTCCCGCTTCCCGTACGACGCGAAAGGCCCCGCACGACATGTGCGGGGCCTTCGCGTCGGGCCGGACCACAGGAGGACCGTTGCCCACACCCTTCGAACCGGACGACCCGGCGCACCTCGGCATCCCCGGAGGCCTGGGGTGATCGCCCCCGTGACGGCCGCTTCCCTTGCCGAGGTCTTCGCCCCGGAGCAGATCGTGCGCGTCCACGCCACGGGGCACCGTGCCACGGGGCAGGACGCAGGGCTCACGCACGGGCCCACCCGCGGCTTCCTGGCGGACGTGGGCCTGCCGGTGGCCGACGGTGTGCTCTTCGAGCTCCGGAAGGACCTCTCGGGCGGGCCGACGCCGCTGCGGGACGCGTCCCTCGTCGAGGACCTGACGGACTACGAGGGGTTCTCCCCCGGCGTCCACCGGTGGCTGCACCTGGGCCGGGCCCTCCACGCCGAGGTGGCCCTCGACGGCGGCACCGGAAGGGTGCACGTGGTCGACCACGAGGTGCGCAGGATCGAGTGGATCCACACCGACGTCTCGTCGATGGTCCACGGGATGTGCCTGCTGCAGCTCAGGCGCCCGGACTACGACCCTCCCGGCGTGTTCCCCGAGATCGACGACCTCATCCGTATCGCCGAGGAGATCCGCGACGCCCTGACCGCCGTCGATCCCGTCCCGTTCGGCACGGGCGACGGGCTGTGGGAGGCCGTCTTCGACGACATCGCGGGCGGCATGTGGTGAGGACGTCCCCGTACGACGACGGCGGCGCGGCACCCGCGATGGGGGTGCCGCGCCGCCGTTCGGAGCCGGAGGGTCAGCTGCGCCAGCTGTGCGGCGCGCTGAAGCCGGACTGCCGCTCGAGGCGGCGCCAGCCGGCCGTGGAGCGGGGCTTGACGTAGTCGGTCGCGTCCTGGCCCTGGGCCGCGGCGCGGGCGAGCAGGACAGCGGTGAGTGCGGCCAGTTCCTCGTCGCTGGCGTGGCCGCGCTCCACGCGCACGAGCGCGGCGGAGGTGCTGTCGGCAGGAGTGCTCACGGGGTTCGTCTCTCCCTTACTGGGGCGGGTTGCCGTGCTTGCGGGACGGCAGGTCGGCGTGCTTGGTGCGCAGCATCGCGAGCGAGCGGATGAGGACCTCGCGCGTCTCGGCGGGGTCGATCACGTCGTCCACCAGGCCGCGTTCGGCGGCGTAGTAGGGGTGCATCAGCTCGGACTTGTACTCCTTCACCATGCGGGCGCGCATGGCGTCGGGGTCGTCGGCCTCGGCGATCTGGCGCCGGAAGATCACGTTGGCGGCGCCTTCGGCGCCCATGACGGCGATCTCGTTGGTCGGCCAGGCGTAGGTGAGGTCGGCGCCGATCGACTGGCTGTCCATGACGATGTAGGCACCTCCGTACGCCTTCCGCAGGATCAGCGAGATCCGCGGCACGGTCGCGTTGCAGTACGCGTACAGCAGCTTGGCGCCGTGCCGGATGATGCCACCGTGCTCCTGGTCGACGCCGGGCAGGAAGCCGGGGACGTCCAGGAGGGTGATGAGCGGGATGTTGAAGGCGTCGCACATCTGGACGAAGCGCGCGGCCTTCTCGCTGGCCTCGATGTCGAGGACGCCGGCGAGGGAGGCGGGCTGGTTGGCGATGATGCCGACGACCTGGCCGTCGAGGCGGGCCAGGGCCACGATGATGTTGGTCGCCCAGCGCTCGTGGATCTCCAGGTACTCGCCGTCGTCGACGAGCTCCTCGATGACCTGGTGCATGTCGTACGAGCGGTTGCCGTCGGCGGGGACGATGTCCAGCAGGACGTCGCCGCGCCGATCGGCCGGGTCCGCAGCGGGGACCGACGGGGGGTTCTCGCGGTTGTTCTGCGGCAGCATCGACAGCAGGTAGCGGACCTCCTCCAGGCAGGTCTGCTCGTCGTCGTACGCGAAGTGCGAGACACCGGAGACCTCGGAGTGGACGTCGGCGCCGCCGAGCCCGTTCTGGGAGATCTTCTCGCCGGTGACGGCCTGGACCACGTCCGGGCCGGTGATGAACATCTGAGAGGTCTCCCGGACCATGAACACGAAGTCGGTCAGGGCCGGGGAGTACGCGGCGCCGCCGGCGCAGGGGCCGAGCATCACGGAGATCTGCGGGATCACACCGGAGGCACGGGTGTTGCGCTGGAAGATGCCGCCGTAGCCGGCGAGCGCCGAGACGCCCTCCTGGATGCGGGCGCCGGCACCGTCGTTGAGCGAGACCAGCGGGGCGCCGGCCGAAATGGCCATGTCCATGATCTTGTGGATCTTGCTGGCGTGGGCCTCGCCCAGCGCGCCGCCGAAGATCCGGAAGTCGTGGGCGTACACGAAGACGGTCCGCCCGTGGACGGTGCCCCAGCCGGTGATGACCCCGTCGGTGTAGGGCTTCTTCGCCTCCAGGCCGAACCCGCTGGCGCGGTGCCGGCGCAGCGGCTCCACCTCGTTGAAGGAGCCCTCGTCGAGCAGCAGGTCGATGCGCTCGCGCGCGGTGAGCTTGCCCTTGGCCTTCTGGGCCTGGGTCGCCTTCTCGCTGGGGCCGAGCCGGACCTGCTCGCGGATGGCGTGCAGTTCCGCGACGCGCCCGCGGGCGTCGTTCGCCGGCTGCGCGGCCTCTTCGGCCCCTTCGGCCTCGGCGGGCTGGGTCGGCACCTCGTCCAAAACGCTCATGACATCGACCATACGAGCGGAGGGCCGTCATAATCGGCGTCGACTTCGTACAGTGTCCGGACCCGCTTCATGGAGCATCTGGACAGAACCAACACAAGAAAGGCCCCGCACGGCACGTGCGGGACCTTTTCTTTGTAGCGGTCGTCCACCCGGACGCAACGGGACCGCTACCTTCCGGATACCGCCTCGGCCAGCGCAAGGACACGCCGGGCGTCATCCACATGGAGGTTCTCGATCATCCGGCCGTCCACCGTGACCACCCCGCGGCCCTCGGCCACGGCCTGCTCGAAGGCCTCGATGATGCGCCGCGCCCTGTCGGCTTCCTCCTGCGAGGGGGCGAAGACCCTGTTGCAGACCTCCACCTGCCGGGGGTGGATGAGGGTCTTGCCGTCGAAGCCGAACTGCCGGCCCTGGACGCACTCCGCCTCGAAGCCGGTCTCGTCGGTGACGTCGTTGTAGACACCGTCCAAAATCACCTTGCCGGCCTCGCGCGCACCCAGAAGGGCGAGAGAGAGCCCGGTGAGGAGCGGGGCCCGGCCCGGGACGTGCTCGGCGTGCAGCTCCTTGGCGAGGTCGTTGGTGCCCATGACCAGTACGCGCAGCCGCTCGGAGGCCGCCGCGACGGCACGGGCGTCCAGCATCGCGCGCGGGGTCTCCACCATCGCCCAGATGGCGGTGCGGTCCGGGGCGCCGGCGGCCTCCAGGGCCCGCTCGACAGCGTGCACGGTCGCGGCCGAGTCGACCTTGGGGACGACCACGGCGTCGGGGCCCGCCTCGGCGGCGGCCCGCAGGTCGTCCTCGTGCCAGGGGGTGCCGGGCGAGTTCACCCGGATGGTGACCTCCCGGTACCCGTACTCCCCGGAGGCGGCGGCAGCGGCGACGCGCTTGCGGGCGTCGGCCTTGGCGTCCGGCGCGACGGAGTCCTCCAGGTCGAGGATGAGCGCGTCTGTGGGGAGGGCCTTCGCCTTCTCCAGGGCGCGCTCGTTCGCGCCGGGCATGTAGAGGACGGAGCGGCGCGGCCGCAGGATCGCGTCGGTCATCGGTTCTGCTCCTGCTCCTTGTACGCGGCCTCGTACGCCTGCGCCAGCTCCGGGTCGCGGGCGGCCAGCGCCTCCGCGAGCTCGATGACGACGTGGCACTGCTTCACCGTGGCGTCGTCCTGCATCTTGCCGTCGATCATCACCGCTCCGGTGCCGTCACCCATCGCGTCGATGACCCTGCGCGCCCAGGCGACGTCCGCCGGCGCCGGGGAGAAGACCCGCTTGGCGATGTCGATCTGCACCGGGTGCAGGCTCCACGCCCCGACGCAGCCGAGCAGGAAGGCGTTGCGGAACTGGTCCTCGCAGGCGGTGGTGTCCTTGATGTCGCCGAAGGGCCCGTAGTACGGCAGGATCCCGTGCGCGGCGCAGGCGTCGACCATGCGCGCGATCGTGTAGTGCCACAGGTCCTGCTGGAAGGTCAGCCGCGGCAGCTCCGCGTCCCCTTCCGCGCCCAGGGGGCCTTTCGGGTCCTCCCGCACGAGGTACCCCGGGTGTCCCCCGCCGACGCGGGTGGTCTTCATGCGGCGGCTCGCCGCCAGGTCGGCCGGGCCGAGGGAGATGCCCTGCATCCGGGGGCTGGCCCCGGCGATCTCCTCGACGTTCGCCACGCCCGTGGCGGTCTCCAGGATCGCGTGGACCAGGATCGGCCGCTCGATGCCCGCCTTGGCCTCCAGCTGGGCGAGCAGCCGGTCGACGTAGTGGATGTCCTCGGCGCCCTCCACCTTGGGCACCATCACGACGTCGAGCTTGTGGCCGATCTCGGTGACCAGGGTCAGCAGGTCGTCCAGCGCCCACGGCGAGTCCAGGCTGTTGATCCGGGTCCACAGCTGGGTGTCGCCGAAGTCGTGGGCCTTGGCCGTGTCGACCAGCCCGGCGCGGGCGGCCTCCTTGCGGTCGGCTGAGACGGCGTCCTCCAGGTTGCCCAGCAGGACGTCCACCTTGGGGGCGATGGAGGGGACCTTCGCGGCCATCTTCTCGTTGCTCGGATCGAAGAAGTGGATCATCCGCGACGGCCGGAACGGTACTTCCCGTACGGGGGCCGGGGCCCCCACGGCCAGCGGTCGGAAGAAGTCCTTCGCGGAACGCATGCGGTCTCCCGGGGTCGAGGGTGGGGAGCGTACGGCGCTCACTTTATGATCCGCGGGACCTCCGCGTTACTGGTCGGTACGTGTGCCGTTGGTCACCGGTCGGCCACGGGCGGCAGACGGTAGGTCAGGTCGGGCTCGCCCTCCTCGTTCGCGGTGCTCTCGCTGCCGGGGACGGCCCGGAAGCCGTGCCGTTCGTAGAACGCGCGTGCCGCGGCGTTGCGCCGGAAGACGTGCAACGACAGTGGGCCGTCCGGGTGGTGGCGCACGACCTCGTCGAGCAGCCGCGAGCCGATGCCACGTCCGCGCGCGTCGGGCCGCAGGTAGAGGTGCTCCAGCCAGTCGCCGTCGAGCGCCGCGAAACCGGCCGCGGCACCGGTCGCGGCCTGCTCCGCGACCCAGACCCGGCACTGCTCCAGGACGACGTTCGCGACCCACCACCGGGTCTCCTCGTCGGTGTGCAGCCGGGGCAGCCAGGGCATCGCGGCCGCCCGGGAGGCGAGGAAGACCGCGGTGATCGTGTCCGCGTCCGCGGCCTGTCCGGGCCTGATCCGTATCGCTGTGTCATCGGTCACGCGATGACCGTACGCCGGGAGCGGGAGCGTGATCGAATGGGTTTCTCCGCCCCGGGAAGGACGAGCCCCATGACCACCGCGACCGTGCACTCGCTGACCTGCTATCCCGTCAAGGGCTGTGCCGGCGTGCCCTTGGACGGCGTCGCCGTCGGCGCGACCGGTCTGGCCCACGACCGTACGTTCATGGTGGTCGACGCCGCCGACGGGTCCTTCCGCAGCCAGCGGGCGCTGCCGCGGATGGCCGTGGTGCACGCGGACGTCACCGACGACGGCAAGCATCTGGCGCTGTCGGCGCCCGGCGCCGGGGAACTGACGCTGGAGGTGGCGTACGAGGGGCCGCCGCGTGAGGTCGTCCTGTTCGACCGGCCGCTGGGGCCGGCGGTGGACCAGGGCGAGGAGGCCGCACGCTGGTTCTCCGAGGCGCTGGGGGCGCCCTCGCGCCTGGTGCGCGTGCGCCCGGGCTTCGACCGGGACGGCTGGGGCGAGCACCCAGGCAAGGTCAACTTCGCCGACGCCCACGCCCTCTCGGTGGCCTCGCTGGCCTCGCTCGACGACCTCAACCGGCGCATCACCGAGCGCGGCGGCACGCCCGTGCCCATGGACCGCTTCCGTCCCAACATCGTGGTCGCCGGCTGGAGCGAGCCCCACACCGAGGACCGGGTGCGGCTCATGGACGTCGGCACCGCCCGGCTCGGCTACTCCGTCCGCGCGATGCGCTGCTCCGTGCCGCTGGTCGACCAGGCGACCGGCCGTACGGCCGGCCCCGAGCCGGTGCGCACCCTGGCCGGCTACCGGCGGGAGCCCGAGTACGGCAACAAGGTGAGCTTCGCGATGAAGGCGGCGGTGCTCCGGCCGGGCACGATCGCGGTGGGCGACCCGGTGGAGGTGCGGGCCTGGGCGTGACCGCCCTCCCCGGCCGGCCGAACGCGGGCCTGCCCTGGCCGCAGCTGGACCCGGGCCGCAACAAGGTCGTGGTGCCGGAGCCCGACGGTTGCGACGCGCCCGTCGTCGAGGTGCGGGACCGCCGCCCGCGGCCCGGCCGGGACCGGGCCGCGGGCGGCTCACCCGGCGAGGATCAGCAGCCGCCGCAGTTGTAGTACAGGACGTCCCAGTGGTTGCCCTCGTCGGCGTAGATGTTGCCCGAGCCGGAGCGGTACTGGGGGGCGCCGTCACCGCGCAGGCCGATGCAGGTGAAGGCGCTGTGGATGTAGTTGGTGACGCAGCTGTTCTTGCCGTAGTCGAGCTTGTAGCCGTTCCAGTGCGAGTAGGTGCCGCTCGCGTGACCGGTCTCGGTGCCGCCGGTGATGTTCAGGGCGCAGCCGGTGGCGCCCTTCAGGGTGACCGCGCCCTGGGCGGTCGCCTGGTTGAGCTGGTCGAAGGACGTGCAGGTCGCGTTGTTGCGGTTGGAACAGCCACCTGACGAGGACCAGGTGATCCCGGCGTTGCGGAACATCGTCGTGGCCTGGGCGTGCGTCAGTTTGGTGACGGCGTAGGCGTCGTGGGACGCGGCGAGACCGACGCCGGGGGCGAACAGCACTCCGAGCGCGAGGACGAGTGCGCTCAGGACGGAGCGGATCTTCATCGGGGATTCCTCCTGCTGGTGACCGTGCTTCCGGTGGGGCGGCTGTGCAGCTGGAGCAGGTGGAGCAGGAGGAGTGTGCCCGGCGTTCTACGCGCGTATGCACGGCAGTTGGGCCGCCGTCGAAGGGGACGCGGACGCGGACACGGTTGGTGCCGGGTCCACGTCCGCGTCCACGTCCGCGTCCACGGCCGTGTCCGTGTCCGTGTCCGCCGAGCTCATCGGCCGGCGGCCGTCAGTCGTTCCGGCGCGGCTCCACACCGGCGCGCAGCAGCCCGTACGCGTACGCGTCCTCCAGGGCCTGCCAGGAGGCGGCGATGACGTTCTCGCCGACACCGACGGTGGACCACTCGCTGATGCCGTCGGAGGTGGAGACCAGTACCCGGGTGATGGACTCCGTGCCGTGCTTGCCCTCCAGGATGCGGACCTTGTAGTCCACCAGCTCCAGCTTCGCCAGCTGCGGGTAGGTCCGCTCCAGCGCCACGCGCAGCGCGCGGTCCAGCGCGTTGACCGGGCCGTTGCCCTCGGCGGTGGCGACGATGCGCTGGCCGTCGGCCCACACCTTGACCGTCGCCTCGTTGGCGTGGGTGCCGTCGGGGCGGTCCTCGACGATGGCGCGCCAGGACTCGACCCGGAAGTAGCGCAGCGGGCGGCCCTCGACCTCCTCGCGCAGCAGGAGTTCGAAGGAGGCGTCGGCGGCCTCGTAGGTGTAGCCCGCGAGTTCGCGCTCCTTGACGCGCGCCACGACCCGGCCGATCAGCTCGCGGTCGTCACCGAGGTCGATGCCGAGTTCCTTGCCCTTGAGCTCCACCGAGGCGCGGCCCGCCATGTCGGAGACCAGCATGCGCATGGTGTTGCCGACAAGCTCCGGGTCGATGTGCTGGTAGAGGTCGGGATCGACCTTGATCGCCGAGGCGTGCAGCCCCGCCTTGTGGGCGAAGGCCGAGATTCCCACGTACGGCTGGTGGGTGGAGGGCGTGAGGTTGACGACCTCGGCGATGGCGTGCGAGATGCGGGTCATCTCGACGAGGGCGCCGGCGGGCAGGACCTTGCGGCCGTACTTGAGCTCCAGCGCCGCCACGACCGGGAAGAGGTTGGCGTTGCCGACCCGCTCGCCGTAGCCGTTGGCGGTGCACTGGACGTGCGTGGCGCCCGCGTCGACGGCGGCGAGGGTGTTGGCGACGGCGCAGCCGGTGTCGTCCTGTGCGTGGATCCCGAGACGCGCGCCGGTGTCGGCGAGCACGGTGCGGACGACGGCGGTGATCTGGGCGGGGAGCATCCCGCCGTTGGTGTCGCACAGGACGACGACGTCGGCGCCGGCCTCGTGGGCGGCGCGCACGACCTCCTTGGCGTACCCCGGGTTGGCCTTGTAGCCGTCGAAGAAGTGCTCGCAGTCGACGAAGACCCGGCGGCCCTGGGAGCGCAGGTAGGAGACGGTGTCCCGGACCATCTCCAGGTTCTCCTCCAGCGTGGTCCGCAGGGCCAGCTCGACGTGCCGGTCATGGGACTTGGCGACCAGGGTGATGACCGGTGCGCCCGACTCCAGAAGCGCCCTGACCTGGGGGTCCTCCGCCGCATTGCCGCCGGCGCGACGCGTGGCGCCGAAGGCCACCAGCTGGGCGTGCGACAGGTCCAGCTCGGCGGCGGCGCGGGCGAAGAACTCGGTGTCGCGCGGGTTGGCGCCGGGCCAGCCGCCCTCGATGAAGCCCACCCCGAAGTCGTCCAGGTGCCGGGCGATCGTCAGCTTGTCGGCGACGGTGAGGTTGATGCCCTCGCGCTGCGCGCCGTCGCGCAGCGTGGTGTCGAAGACGTGGAAGCTGTCGTCCAGTACGGCCGTCATGGTTCGTTCCAACTCCTGTCGGGTGAGTGGTTCCGGAGGACCGGGCTCCACTTGCCCCCATCTTCCCTCGCGCTGCACCGCCTCCGGCACGGGTGGGCCGGGAAACGAAAAGACCCCTCGCGGGTGCGAGAGGTCTGCGCGCGGGTCTGGGACACGGTGGTCGCTTCCGCGGTGGTCTGCGGTTCGGCGATCACTGAGGACCGGCGCGCCTGCTGCCGATAATCATGGCGAACGAGGGCACATCGGCAGTCTGCCACAGGACCCGCGGGCGTGGGACACGGTCTCAGGATGCGGGCACCCGGTCGGCCGCGGGCCGACCGTCAGGCGGTGGGCGCCGGGGTGAGGGCGTCGTCCAGGAACTCCTTGACGTGCTCCAGGGCCTGCTCGCGGTCCAGCCCGGGCAGCCCGATGACCAGGGGCACGCCGAAGCCGTCCAGCAGCGCCCTCAGCCGTACGGTGAAGCGCTCGGGATCCAGTGGCCGGAAGTCGCCGCGCGAGATGCCCTCGGCGAGCAGGGCGACCAGGTCGCGGTGCCAGACCAGTTCGAGATCGAGTTGTCGGCGGAGCACCTCCTCGGCGGCCGTCGTCCTGTTCCAGATCTCGGACCAGAGCGTCCATCGCGGGTCGCGGCGCCCGTCGGGCAGGTACAGGTCGATGACGGCGTCGAGCCGTACCCGGGGAGCGGTGGGGCTGCCCAGCACCCGCCGGCGCTCGGCGGCGAGCTGCTCCTCGCTCCATTCGAGGGTCTGCAGCAGCAGCTCGTCCTTGCTGCCGAAGTAGTAGAGGACGTGGCCGCTGCTCATGCCGACCTGCCGGCCGAGGCCCGCGATGGTCAGCTCGGCCAGCCCGCGCTCGGCGATGGTCGCCATGGCGGCGGCCATCACGTCCTCGCGGGGCTGCTTGAGCCGCCGCCGCGGGCGGGCGGGTCCGGTCACGGTTCCTCCGGGGCGGTCACATCTGGGGCTGCTGCTGGGTGATGCAATGAATACCACCACCGTGGGCGAAGATCGTACGAGCGTCCACCAGCACGACCTCCCGCTGCGGGAGGAGCCGCTCGAAGACGGCCTTGTTGACCTCGTCGGCGGGGTCGTCGAAGGCGCACAGGATCACGGCGCCGTTGCAGAGGTAGTGGTTGACGTACGAGTAGTCGACCAGCTCCCCGTCCACCTCCTGGAGCTGCGGCGCGGGCAGCTCCACGACCTCCAGCGGCCGGCCCTTGGCGTCGGTGGCGGCCCGCAGCAGGGACGTGACCTGCCGGGAGACGGCGTGGTCGGGGTGGGCCGGGTCCTGCTGGCTGTGGACGACGACCACGCCGGGGCGGACGAAGGCCGCCACGATGTCGACGTGCCCGCGGGTGCCGAAGCGGCCGTAGTCGGCGGTGAGCCCGCGGGGCAGCCAGATCGCCTTGCGCGTTCCGAGGAAGGCGTGGACCTCGGCTTCCACCCGCTCCCTGGTCCAGCCAGGGTTGCGGCCCGGGTCGAGCTGCATGGTCTCGGTGAGCAGCACGGTTCCCTCGCCGTCGACGTGGATGCCGCCGCCCTCGTTCACGAAGGACGTGCCGTAGCGGGTCGCGCCCGCCCGTCCGGCGACGAAGGCGCCGATCTCCGCGTCGTGCCCCCAGGCCGCCCACTCCTGGGCGCCCCAGCCGTTGAACGTCCAGTCGGCGGCCGCGAGGCGTCCGGCACCGGTCAGGAAGGTCGGGCCCATGTCGCGCATCCAGGCGTCGTCCAGCGGCGCCTCGGTGACCGTGACGTGCGCGCCGCCTGAGCCGAGCAGCTCCCGTGCGCCCGCGGCGTCCTCGGGGCGTGCCACGACGGTCACCGGCTCGAAGCGGGCGACCGTCCGGGCCACGGCGGCCCAGGCCCCGCGGGACACGGCCAGGTCCTCGGCGCCGTCGAAGGTGACGCTGGGGGACGGCCACGCCATCCAGGTGCGGGTGTGCGGGGCCCACTCGGGCGGCATCGTGTAACCGTCGGCGGCGGGGGTGGCGGGCATGGCGCTGGTCCTTGTCACAAGAAGTAGAGACGGCTGAGCGACACCTGTTCCGCGGGCTCGGAACGCAGCGGGTCGCCGTCGAGCGTCACCAGGCCCGTCCTGCCGTCCACGTCGACCTGCCCGGTGCGGGAGTTGAGGACGAGGTCGGCCGGGCCGATGCCGCGGGTGCCGCGCACGGCGACGCGGCGGCGCCGGGTGGGCATCCGGTCGTGCTCCAGCTCCAGGGCGGGGCGGGCCACGAACGCCACGGACAGGTCGGCGGCGGTCGCGCCGTGGGCCCCGAACAGCGGGCCGAGGACGAGCGGTTCGCAGGTGTCGGTGGCGGCGCCCGGGTCGCCGGTGACCCCGTACGCGGGGAAGCCGGACTTGAGCACCATCTGCGGCTTGGCGCCGAAGTACTGCGGTCGCCACAGCACGATGTCGGCGAGCTTGCCGACCTCGATCGAGCCGATCTCGTGGGCGAGGCCGTGGGCGATCGCCGGGTTGATGGTGAGTTTGGCGACGTAGCGCAGCACGCGGGCGTTGTCGTCGTCCGGGCCGTCCCCCTCCAGGGGGCCGCGCTCGGACTTCATCTTCCCGGCCATGGCGAAGGTGCGGCGTACGGTCTCACCGGCGCGGCCCATGCCCTGGGCGTCGGAGGAGGTGATGCCGATCGCCCCCAGGTCGTGCAGCACGTCCTCGGCGCCCATCGTGCCGGCGCGGATGCGGTCGCGGGCCATCGCGGCGTCGCCCGGCAGGTCGGGCTTGAGGTCGTGGACGGAGACGATCATCCCGTAGTGCTCGCCGACCGCGTCGCGGCCGAAGGGCAAGGTGGGGTTGGTGGAGGAGCCGATGACGTTGGGCACGCCCGCCATCTTCAGCACGTTGGGGACGTGCCCGCCGCCGCAGCCCTCGATGTGGAAGGCGTGGATCGTGCGGCCCTCCAGCACGCGCAGGGTGTCCTCCACGGACAGGCACTCGTTCAGGCCGTCGCTGTGCAGGGCGACCTGGACGTCGTACTCCTCGGCCACGCGCAGCGCGGTGTCCAGGGCGCGGGTGTGGGCGCCCATGTCCTCGTGGACCTTGAAGCCGGACGCCCCGCCCTCGGCGAGCGCCTCGACCAGCGGCGCCGGGTCGGAGGACGAACCGCGGCCGAGGAAGCCGATGTTGACGGGCCAGGCGTCGAAGGAGTTGAAGGCGTGCCGCAGCGCCCAGGGCGAGTTGACGCCGACGCCCCACACGGGCCCGAACTCCTGGCCGATGATCGTGGTGACCCCGGAGGCGAGCGAGGCCTCCATGATGCGCGGGGACAGCAGGTGGACATGGGTGTCCACGGCTCCGGCGGTGGCGATCAGCCCCTCGCCGGACACGATGGAGGTGCCCGTGCCGACCACGACGTCCACCCCGTCGAGGGTGTCGGGGTTGCCGGCCCGGCCGATGGCGTGGATGCGGCCCTCGCGGATGCCGATGGACACCTTGCGGATGCCGACGGCCGCATCGATGACCAGCACGTTGCTGATCACCACGTCGCAGGTCTCGCGGACGGCGGCGGCCTTGAGCGCCAGCCCGTCGCGGGCGGTCTTGCCGAACCCGGCGAGGAACTCGTCCCCGGGCCGCTGGGAGTCCGACTCGACGCGGACCACCAGGCCCGAGTCGCCCAGCCGGACCCGGTCCCCGGCACGCGGTCCGTGCACGGCGGCGTACTCGTACGGGTCGATGGTCATGACCGCGCTCCCAGGTATCCGCAGGCGGCGGCCCGCCGCAGCGCCTCCGCCTTCGCGCCGGGCGCGTCGAGCGGACCGTCGACGAGCCCGGCGAAGCCGATCACCACACGGTCGCCGCCGACCGGGACCAGCCCGACCTCCCGCGCCTCCCCCGGCCCGAAGCGCACGGAGGAACCGGCCGGCACGTGCAGCCGCATGCCGTACGCCGCCGAACGGTCGAAGTCCAGCCGGGGGTTGGCCTCGAAGAAGTGGAAGTGCGAGGTCACGCTGACCGGTACGGAGGCGGTGTTGCGCACGGCCACCACCACCTCCGGGGGCTGCTCGGGAACGGCCGGGCCCGGCAGCACGGCGCCGGGGGCGTCCGACCCCAGCGAGCCCCCGCCGATCGGGTCCGTGATCACGGCCAGCCGCGAGCCGTCGTCGAAGACGGCCTCCACGTGGACCTCGGTGACGACGTCCGCCACGCCGGGCAGCACGTCGCCGGGGCCGAGTACGGCACGGCCGGCCTCGACGGCCTCCGCGAGGCGCGCCCCGTCCCGCGCGGCCTCGCAGACCGTGTCGGCGATCAGGGCGGTGGCCTCGGGCACGTTGAGCCGCAGCCCGCGCGCCCGGCGGGCCCGGGCCAGCTCCGCGGCGCCGAACAGCAGCAGCCGGTCACGCTCGGTCGGGGTGAGCCTCACGTCTCCGCACCTCCCACATCGACCTCCCACATCGATCACCGTTTAGAGCACCACTCTAAACCTGAAAGCCGCCCAGGGGAAGTATTGACCTCGGCGCAGGGTGGGAGGAAATTGAGTGGCGTTCAAACTTTCCCGGCACGGCAAGGGAGCCCGCCATGCAGATCGAACAACGCGGAGTGGACACCGTCCCCGACGAGGAACGGACCAGTCGCCCCCGCGACCTGGTCAGCATCCTGCTGGGCTCCAACCTCGCGCTGGGCGTGATCGTCTTCGGCTGGCTCCCGGTCTCGTTCGGCCTCGGCTGGTGGGCCTCCGTCACGTCCCTGCTCCTGGGCACCGTGGTCGGCACGGTGCTGGTCGCCCCGCTTGCGCTGGTCTCGCTGCGCACCGCCACCAACCTCTCCACGAGCAGCGGCGCCCACTTCGGCGTGCGCGGCCGGCTGCTCGGCTCGGTCATCGGCCTGCTGCTGTCGCTCGGCTACACCGCGCTGACCCTGTGGGTCGGCGGCGATGCCGTCGTCGGCTGCCTCGGCCGGCTCGTCGGGCTGCCGGCCGGCGGCTGGAGCTACGCCGTGGTCTACGCCCTGCTCGCGGCCTGCACCGCCACGTCCGCCGTCTTCGGCTACCGGATGCTGCTGCGGCTCAGCCGCGCGCTGTCCGTAGGGCTGACGGTGCTGCTGGTCATCGGGGTCCTCGCGTACGCGGGGGACTTCACGACGGCCGCGCCCGCCGGCACGCAGTACCTGCTCGGCGGCTTCTGGCCGACCTGGCTGCTCGCCACGGTCTCGGCGGGCCTGAGCGGGCCGATCGCGTTCATCACGCTGCTGGGTGACTACACGCGCTACATATCGCCGCGCCGCTTCTCCCAGCCGCGGGTCTTCCGGGCCACCTGCGCCGGGCTCGTCGCCGGACTGCTCGTGCCCCAGCTCTTCGGCACCTTCACGGCGCTCGCGGTGGGGGCCGGCGAGGACTACGCGGGGCCGCTGGTCGCGGCGGCGCCCGCCTGGTACCTGGTGCTGCTGCTGGCCAACGCGTCGGCGGGCTCGGTGGGCAACGCGGGGCTGATGCTCTACAGCATGGGCCTGGACCTGGACGCGATCCTCCCGCGGGCGACGCGCACGCAGGCGACCTACGTGGTGGCCGCGGTCTCCACCGCACTGGTCTACCTCGGGCACTTCGCCTGGGCCGCCCAGGACGCGATGACCTCGTTCGTCCTGCTGCTCACCGCCGTGGGCACCCCGTGGGCGGTCGTCACCCTCATCGGATTCGCCCGGAGCCGGGGCCGCTACGACACCGACGCCCTCCAGGTCTACAACCGGCGCAGCCGCGGCGGTCTGTACTGGTACCGCGGCGGCTGGAACGTGCAGGCCACGCTCGCCTGGGCGGCGGGGTCCGGCATCGGGCTGCTCGCCGTCGACACCCCGGCCTACAGCGGACCCCTGCTGTCCGTGACCGGCGGGATCGACCTCAGCTTCCTGATATCGGGTGCCGTCACGGCCGCGGTGTATCTCGTGCTCAACGCGGGCCGCCCGCACCCCGTGCCGCCGACTCCGGAACGGGTCGCGGTCACGGTCACCGTGTGAGGCGGGGCCGCTCCCCCGCCCGGCCCCGCCGTCGCACGGACAGCGGCGCGGCGCCGCCCGGTCCTGCCCGGCGCGGCGCCGTACGGGGGCGATGGGCGGTCAGCCGCCCAGAGGGTGCATCCAGCCGTGGGTGTCGGGGGACTGGCCGGTCTGGATGTCGAGCAGCGCCTTGCGCAGCTTCATGGTCACCTCGCCCGGCTCGCCGTCGCCGACGGTCCAGTCCGCACGGGTGGACTTCACGGAACCGACCGGCGTGATGACGGCCGCGGTGCCGCAGGCGAAGACCTCGGTCAGCGATCCGTCCGCGTTGCCGTTCTTCCAGTCGTCCACGCTGATGCGGCCCTCGCGGACCTCGTAGCCGAGGTCGGCGGCGATGCGCAGCAGCGAGGCGCGGGTGATGCCGGGGAGGAGGGAGCCGGTGAGCTCGGGGGTGACGATCGTGTCCCCGTACACGAAGTACAGGTTCATGCCGCCCATCTCCTCGATCCAGCGGCGCTCGATCGCGTCGAGCCACACGACCTGGTCGCAGCCGTGCTCGATGGCCTGGGCCTGGGCGACCAGCGACGCGGCGTAGTTGCCGCCGGCCTTCGCGGCGCCCGTGCCGCCGGGCGCGGCACGGACGTACTCCTCGGAGAGCCAGACGGAGACCGGCTTGACGCCACCGGGGAAGTAGGCCCCGGCCGGGGAGGCGATGACCATGAACAGGTACTCGTTGGCCGGCCTGACCCCGAGACCGACCTCGGTGGCGAACATGAAGGGGCGCAGGTACAGCGACTGCTCACCTTGGCTCGGCACCCACGCCTCGTCCTGGGTGACGAGCGCGTCGACGGCGGCGAGGAAGGTCTCGACGGGCAGCTCGGGCATGGCCAGGCGGCGGGCGGAGGCCTGGAAGCGCTCGGCGTTGGCCTCGGGACGGAAGGTGGCGACGGACCCGTCGGGCTGACGGTAGGCCTTGAGACCCTCGAAGATCGTCTGCGCGTAGTGCAGCGTCATGTTCGCGGGGTCGATGGAGAGCGGCGCGTACGGGACGAGCTCCGCGTCGTGCCAGCCACGGCCCTCGGTCCACCGGATCGTCACCATGTGGTCGGTGAAGTGGCGGCCGAATCCGGGGCTGGCGAGGATCGCCTCGCGCTGCGCGGCGGGCAGCGGGCGCGAGGAGGGCTTGAGCTCGATCGTGGGCGTCGTCATCTGTCGTGTCCTTCGCGTCAGGGTCAGGGCGGACCGCACCCGCCGTCCCGAGGTGCTAGGACGTCCGAGTTTCCCCTCGCACAGCGGCCCCACCGCTGATTATCGCAGCGGCGGGGCCGGAGACGTACATGCGCGGCCCGAGAGGTCAGGGTCAGTCGTGGAGCGGTCACTGACCGGCCGGGCCGACTGGCGGAGGCTAACCCGGCGGTCAGCCGGCTACTCGCGCGGCGAGCGCGTCGCCGATCTCGGAGGTGCTGCGCGTCCCGGAGCGCTCGGCGAGGTCCGCGGCGACGGCAGCCTCGATCCGCTCGGCCTCGGCGGTGTAACCGAGGTGCCGCAGCAGCATGCCGACCGAGAGCACGGTGGCGGTCGGGTCGGCCTTGCCCTGGCCGGCGATGTCCGGGGCGGAGCCGTGCACCGGCTCGAACATCGACGGGAACGCACCGCCCGGGTTGATGTTGCCGCTGGCGGCGAGGCCGATGCCACCGGTCACGGCGGCGGCCAGGTCGGTGAGGATGTCACCGAAAAGGTTGTCGGTGACGATCACGTCGAAGCGCTCGGGCTGGGTGACGAAGAAGATCGTCGCGGCGTCCACGTGCAGGTAGTCGGTGGTGACCTCGGGGTACTCCTCGCCGACCTTGTCGAAGATGTTCTTCCACAGGTGGCCGGCGTGCACGAGGACGTTGTTCTTGTGGACCAGCGTCAGCTTCCTGCGGGGGCGCGCCTGGGCGCGGGCGTAGGCGTCGCGCACCACACGCTCGATGCCGAACGCCGTGTTGAGGCTGACCTCGGTGGCCACCTCCTGCGGCGTACCGGTGCGCAGGGAGCCGCCGTTGCCGACGTACGGGCCCTCGGTGCCCTCGCGGACGACGACGAAGTCGATGCTCGGCTCGCCGGCCAGCGGACCCTTCACACCCGGGAAGAGCCGGGAGGGCCGCAGGTTGACGTGGTGGTCGAAGGCGAAGCGGAGCTTCAGCAGCAGCCCGCGCTCCAGGACGCCCGAGGGCACCGACGGGTCGCCGACCGCGCCGAGCAGGATCGCGTCGTGGGCCTTGAGCTGTTCCAGCTCCGCGTCCGGCAGGGTCTCGCCGGTCTCGTGCCAGCGCTTGGCGCCGAGACTGTACTCCTTGGTCTCCAGCTTCACGTCCTGCGGAAGGACGGCGGACAGGACCTTCAGGCCCTCGGCCACCACCTCCTGGCCGATTCCGTCGCCGGGGATCACTGCGAGACTGATGCTGCGAGACATGGCGAGAACCCTACTCCGCCGTCCATGGAATGACACATGATGTCCGCATGGCGGACGCCTCCTGTACGCGCCAGGTGCTGTTCACCCGTATGACCGTGCTGAGTTGGCGGCGGAAGGGAATTCCCTGTCCATGGACACTCCACGCATGGGCATCGACGAGGATCTCGCCGGCCGTCTGAGCATGGCGGAGCAGCATGCCTGGCTGCGGGAGCGGCACTCCCGCAGACGGGTGATCCGGGGCGGTGCCGCGGTCGCCGGGACCGTCGCCGGGGCCGGTGTGCTGGGCGCGTCGGCGTACGCCGGGAGGGAGCCGGCCGCCGCGCCGGCGCGCTTCCCCGCGGTGCCCGTCCCGCCGGCCGCGGTCCACGTGGACGGTGCGCTGGTGGCCCCGTTCGGCCGGCACCTGGCCTTCGGCGCCGACCCCGGGACCCAGATGCGCGTCTCCTGGCAGGTGCCGCTGCCGGTGCGGGGGCCGTTCGTCCGGGTGGGGCTGCGGCCCTGGGACCTCGGGCAGCGGATCGAGGCCGAGGTGCGCCCGCTGCACACGGCAGCGCTCGGCAAGGAACTGCCCGCGGTGGAGCAGTACTACCTGCACGCGGCGCTCGACGGGCTGCGCCCCGGCACCACGTACTACTACGGCGTGGGACACCAGGGCTTCGACCCCGCGTCGGCGCCCGCCTACGCGACGATCGGCTCCTTCGCCACCGCCCCGGACCCCGGGCAGCGCAGGTCGTTCGTGTTCACGGCCTTCGGCGACCAGGGTGTCAGCTACCACGCCCTGGCCAACGACAGTCTGATCCTGGCTCAGAACCCCGCGTTCCACCTGCACGCGGGCGACATCTGCTACGCCGACGACTCGGGCCGGGGCACGGAGGGCGACACCTACGACGCGCGCGTGTGGGACCAGTTCCTCGCCCAGACCGAGAGCGTCGCCTCACGCGTCCCGTGGATGGTCGCGCTCGGCAACCACGACATGGAGGCCTGGTACTCCCCCAACGGCTACGGCGGCCAGGAGGCCCGCTGGTCGCTGCCGGGCAACGGCCCGGACCCGGGGCGGCTCCCCGGCGTCTACTCCTTCGGCTACGGCAACGTGGCCGTCGTGGCGCTGGACGCCAACGACGTGTCGTACGAGATCCCGGCCAACCACGGGATCAGCGGCGGCCGGCAGACCGCCTGGCTGGACCGCCGGCTGGGCGAACTGCGGGCCCGGCGCGGCGTCGACTTCGTCGTCGTCTTCTTCCACCACTGCGCCTACTCGACCACCAGCGCGCACGCCTCCGAGGGCGGGGTGCGCGAGGCCTGGGTGCCGCTCTTCGAGAAGCACCGGGTCGACCTGGTGGTCAACGGGCACAACCACGTCTACGAGCGCACCGACGCGGTGCTCCGCGACGCCGTGGGCAAGGACGTCCCCGTCGGGGCGACCACGCACCCCGAGCGCGACGGCATCGTCTACGTCACGGCGGGCGGCGCCGGGAAGAGCCTGTACGCCTTCCCGGTGCCGGACAGCCACGAAGGGCACGTCAAGGACCTGGACGGCGTGGAGACCTACCACTGGGTGAAAGGTGCCCACAAGGTCACGGAGACGGTGGAGTGGTCACGCGTCCGCTACACCGGCCACTCGTTCCTGACCGTGGAGTCGCAGCCCGCGCCGCCCGGTGGGACGGCGCGGCTGGTCGTCTCGGCGCTCGCCGAGAACGGCAGACGGATCGATCACTTCACCATCGCGCGGACGGCCAGGTAGGCCAGGCGTCGCAGACGGCGGAGGGGATGGGGAACGGAGTGGCCGGTCAACGCGGCTCGTGTCCCGTCGATCCGCCGTTGTCACGGCGGTCCAGGGCGCGCTGGAGGGCTTCGGCGGCGTTCTTGCGGGCGGTCTCGTCCATGGTGAACAGCTCCCGGAGAAGAAGAGAGGGTTGTGTCGCCATAGAACGGGGCGGGGAGCGGCGCTGCAGGGGGTGACCTGCCACAGGTGCGCGGCTGTCCGCCGGTCGCTGGTGGAGCGAGACGTTCGGCTCCTACAAAGCTAGGACAGCTCCGCCGATCTGTCTCCACAATTACTCGGACTTCCTACTATCTGAGACGGCGAAGGCCCGGCACCCCACGGAATCGGGGGTACCGGGCCCTGCCCCTTGCGGGCTCGTCCGGGTGACGCGGAGGTCAGCCCATGTGCGGGTAGCGGTAGTCGGTCGGGGGCACCAGGGCCTCCTTGATCGACCGGGTCGACGTCCAGCGCATCAGGTTCTGCGCGGCACCCGCCTTGTCGTTGGTGCCGGAGGCACGGCCGCCGCCGAACGGCTGCTGGCCGACCACGGCGCCGGTGGACTTGTCGTTGATGTAGAAGTTGCCCGCGGCGAAGCGCAGCCGCTCCATGACGTGGGCGACCGCGGCGCGGTCACGGGCGACGACCGAGCCGGTCAGCGCGTACGCGGCGACCGATTCCATCTGGGTCAGCATCGCCTCGAAGGCGCCCTCGTCGGCGTCGTCGTAGACGTGGACGCCGAGCACCGGGCCGAAGTACTCCTCGCGGAAGATCTCGTTCTCCGGGTCGGAGGAGACCAGCACGGTCGGCCGGACGAAGTAGCCGACGCTGTCGTCGTAGGTGCCGCCGGCGACGACCTCGACGGTCGGGTCGGCCTTGGCGCGGTCGATGGCGGCCTTGTTCTTGGCGAAGGCGCGCTCGTCGATCACGGCGCCGATGAAGTTCGACAGGTCGGTGACGTCACCCATGGTGAGGCCGTCGACCTCGGCCGCGAACTCCTCCTTGAAGCCGTTCTCCCACAGGGAGCGCGGGATGTAGGCGCGGGAGGTGGCGGAGCACTTCTGGCCCTGGTACTCGAAGGAGCCGCGGGTCAGCGCGGTCTTCAGCACCGCCGGGTCGGCCGAGGGGTGGGCGACGACGAAGTCCTTGCCGCCGGTCTCGCCGACGATCCGCGGGTAGGAGCGGTACTTGTCGATGTTGGTGCCGACCGTCCGCCACAGGTGCTGGAAGGTCCGGGTGGAACCGGTGAAGTGGATGCCGGCCAGGTCCGGGTGCTCCAAGGCGACCTCGGAGACGGCGATGCCGTCGCCGGTGACCAGGTTGATGACGCCCTTGGGCAGCCCGGCCTCCTCCAGCAGCTCCATCAGGAGCACGGCGGCGTGCGTCTGGGTCGGGGAGGGCTTCCACACCACGACGTTGCCCATGAGGGCCGGGGCGGTCGGCAGGTTGCCGGCGATCGCGGTGAAGTTGAAGGGCGTGATCGCGTAGACGAAGCCCTCGAGCGGGCGGTGGTCGAGGCGGTTCCACACACCCGGGGAGTTGGCGATCGGCTGCTCCGCCAGGATCTGGCGGGCGAAGTGCACGTTGAAGCGCCAGAAGTCGACCAGCTCGCAGGGGCTGTCGATCTCCGCCTGCTGGGCGGTCTTGGACTGGCCGAGCATCGTGGAGGCGGCGATCGTCTCGCGCCAGGGGCCGGCCAGCAGGTCGGCGGCGCGCAGGATGATGGCGGCGCGGTCGTCGAAGGACATGGCGCGCCAGGCCGGGGCGGCGGTCAGCGCGGCGTCGATCGCCTCGCGGGCGTCGTCCTGCGTGGCGTTGGCGTAGGTGCCGAGGCGGGCGCCGTGGTTGTGCGGCTGCACGACGTCGAAGCGCTCGCCGCCGCCCATCCGCCGCACGCCGCCGATGGTCATCGGCAGCTCCACCGGGTTCCCGGCCAGCTCCTTCAGCTTCGCCTCGAGCCGGGCCCGCTCCGGGCTCCCCGGGGCGTAGGAGTGCACCGGCTCGTTCACCGGGGCGGGGACCTGGGTCACAGCGTCCATGGAAGACATCTCCTTGTGTCCTTGTGGGGTCGTGGGCTCAGCGGGTGGGGAGGAAGGACCGCAGGAAGAAGGCCAGGTTCGCCGGCCGCTCCGCGAGGCGCCGCATGAAGTACCCGTACCAGTCTGCGCCGTACGGGACGTAGATGCGCATGCGCTCGCCCTCGTCGGCCAGGCGCCGCTGCTCGGCGGTGCGGATGCCGTACAGCATCTGGAACTCGTACGAGCCCTGCTTGCGGCCGTGCCGGTGCGCGAGCTCCTGGGCGATGGAGATCAGCCGCGGGTCGTGGGAGCCGATCATCGGGTAGCCCTCGCCCGCCATCAGGATCTTCAGGCAGCGCACGTAGGCGCGGTCGACCTCGGCCTTGTCCTGGTGGGCGACGGTGGCGGGCTCCTTGTAGGCGCCCTTGACCAGGCGCACGCGGGAGCCGGCGACGGCGAGGGCGCGGGCGTCCTCCTCCGTGCGGAAGAGGTACGACTGCAGGACGGCTCCGGTGCCGGGGTGGCGCAGGCGCAGATCGGCGAGGATCGCGAGGGTGGAGTCGACCGTGGTGTGGTCCTCCATGTCGAGCGTGACGGTGGTGCCGATCTCGCTCGCCAGGTCGGCGACGGGGCGGACGTTCTCCAGTGCGATGTCGTGGCCGCCGGCCGGCAGGGCCTGCCCGAAGGCCGACAGCTTGACGGAGACCTCGGCGCGGGTGCCCAGGCCCTCGGCCTTCAGGGCCTCCAGCAGCCGCAGGTAGGCGTCACGGGTCGCGAGCGCGGTCGCCTTGTCGGTGACGTCCTCACCCAGGTGGTCGAGCGTGACCTCCAGGCCGGAGGCGGTCAGCGACCGCACGGTCTCCATCGCGGGCGCCAGCTCGTCACCCGCGATGAAGCGGTTCACCACGGGGCGGGTGATCGGCGCGCCCGCGACGACGCGGCGCATACGGTCGCTGCGCGAGGCGGCGAGCAGCACGGGACCCAGCACGGTCTCCTCCTGGAGGAAGGGCTGCCCAGGGGGCAGGCAGCGTCGCCGTGAAATCTAGGATCCACCTACCCCGCCCACCATCGACAGCTGTCACGCATCCGATCGGCATCCCTCATACAGATGTATGAGGGAGAATGGCGGCGTGCGCGGTGACTACCAGGAGCTGGTCGACGAGGTCTCGGCGCTGCTCGGCGCTCCCGCGACCCTGGAGGACCGCGACTTCCGGCTGATCGCCTTCGGCGCGCACGACAGCGACGACGACGCCGCCATGGACCCGGTGCGGACCCGGTCGATCCTCACCCGCCGCTCCACCGCCGAGGTCCGCTCCTGGTTCGAGCGCTTCGGCATCGCCCGCGCAACGGCCCCGGTCCGCATCCCCGCCGCCCCCGACGCCGGGGTGTTCCGGCCCCGGCTGTGCCTGCCGGTGCGGCACGGCGGCGTCGTCCACGGCTACGTGTGGCTGCTGGACACCAGCGGGTACACCGACGCCCAGCTGGCCGCCGCCATGGCGGTCGCCGCCCGCATCGGCGCGTTGCTGGCCGCCGAGTCCCGCGCGGGCGCCGACGCCGGCCGGGCGCTGGGCGATCTCATCGGCTCCGCCCCCGGGCCCGGCCGCACGGCCGCCCGCGAGGCGTTGCGGGCCGCGCTCGGCCCGGACGCGGACGAGGCGCACGCGGTGGTGTGCGTCCTGCCCTGGCCGGGTGGCGAGGACGGCGACGCCCCGGGACCGCGCGGTGTGCCGGGCGCCGCCGCGCTGTGCGTGGTGCCGCCGCGGGAGACCGCGGGCGAGTCGCACCGGGAGCCCCCGGTCGCGGCGCTCGCCGCCCTGGTGCGGCTGCGCTCGGCGACGATGTCGGGGCCCGCGCTCACAGCGGCCGCACGGCTGATGGAGGGCAACGGCCAGGCGGCGGAGCCGGGCGCGCGGGCCGGCATCAGCGCCCCGCGCCAGGGACTCGCCGAGCTGCCCGAGGCATGGCACGAGGCCGTCTCCGCGGCCCGCGCCGCCCGCGCCCAGCCCCGGCTCGGGCGCACGGCGGAGTGGGACGCGATCGGCCCCTACCGGATGCTGGCCGCACTGCCCACCGGGGCGGTGGACCCGGCGGTGCGCCCGCTGCTGGAGCCCTCGCACGCCGACCTCGCACGGACCGCCGAGGTGTACCTCGACCGTGCGGGGCAGGCCGGGCGCGCCGCCGCGGAACTGCGGATACACCGCCAGACGCTCTACTACCGGCTGTCCCGCGTCGAGCGGCTGACCGGCCTCGACCTCGACGACGGGGAGGACCGGCTGCTGCTCCACATAGCCCTCAAGACGGCCGGGCTCGGGGACTGATGGGACTGTTGCCGACCCGAGGGGGCACAAGTAACGTGGCGCGAGGCCGTTGGGGGGCTTGATCAACACGCGCAGGACGCGGGCGACCCGCGCGTCCCGCGCGGACACCGCGGAGCGAAACAAGGGGATCGGGAGCCGGTGACTCATTCCACGGAGGCCCACGGACGCGAACGCCCGGCGCTGTGGAGGACGCCGCCGGCCGTCCCCGGCAGACCGCGCCCCGACCGCAGACTGCTCCTGGCCGGGCTGCTGCTGGTCGTGTCGCTGGCCGCCTTCACCGCGCTGTGCCTGTCGATGCCCGTGCCCATGGCCGACATGCAGGTCTACCGTGCCGAGGGCGCGGCCGCCGTCGACGGCACCGACCTGTACGGCTTCACCGTCACCGAGTGGAAGCTGCCCGCGACCTATCCGCCCTTCGCCGCGCTGCTGTTCGTACCGACGACGTGGCTGCCCGTACCCCTGCTGAAGCTGGCCTTCATGGGCGGCAACCTGCTGCTGCTCGGGCTGCTCGCGCACCTGTCCTGCCGGGCGACGGGGTGGCCGCGCGCCCGTGGCTCGCGCTGGGTGGTGGTGCTCCTGGCGATGGCCCTCGGGCTGTGGCTCGAGCCGGTCTTCCAGACGATGCTGTACGGCCAGATCAACCTGCTGCTCACGGTGCTGGTGCTGTGGGACCTGAGCAGGCCGGACGGCGCACGCGGCAAGGGCATCGCGATCGGTGTGGCGGCCGGCATCAAGCTCACCCCGGCGATCTTCGCCGTCTACCTGCTGCTGACCGGCCGGCGCAAGGAGGCCGCGGTCGCCGCCGCCGCCTTCGCCGGCACCACGCTGCTGGGTGCGCTCGCGCTGCCCGGCGCGAGCGTCGACTACTGGACCCGCTGCCTGTTCGACACCAGCCGGATCGGCAAGGTCTGGATCGTCGACAACCAGTCCCTGCAGGGCCTCGTCGCCCGGATGCTGCACACCGCCCACCCGGGCGCCGTGTGGGCGGTCGCCGCGCTCGTGGTGGCCTGCGCGGGGCTCGCGGTCTCGGTGCGGATGGGCCGGCTGGGCCGGGAGGCCTGGGGCGTGGTGTGCTGCGCAGTGACGGCGCTGCTCATCACCCCGATCAGCTGGTCGCACCACTGGGTGTG
Source organism: Streptomyces sp. NPDC006207 (assembly GCF_040613835.1). Taxonomy (NCBI): domain Bacteria; kingdom Bacillati; phylum Actinomycetota; class Actinomycetes; order Kitasatosporales; family Streptomycetaceae; genus Streptomyces; species Streptomyces sp. NPDC006207. The sequence goes on from NZ_JBEXSX010000055.1 coordinate 63,895, forward strand.
GTGCGTGCCGATGCTGATCCTGCTCGCCGCCGAAGCGCCGCGCTGGGCGCTGCGGGTGGCCGCGGTGGCCTTCCTGGCGCGCACGCTGTGGATCGTGCCGAAGGCCGGTGACCTCGATCTGCACCTGGCGTGGTGGCTGCAGCCCTTCGCCTCCCCGTACCCCGTGCTGGGCCTGGTCTTCCTTGCGGCGGTGGCGCTGCGCTTCCGGCCCGGCTCCCCCGCGGTGGCGGCGCTGACGGCGAAGGGGCGGCCGTCCCGGATCGCCCGGGTCGGCCGCCCCCAGCGGAGCGAACCCGCCGTCAGTCCTCGAGATTGACCGCGCGGGCCGAGCTCGCGCCGATCTCCTCGGCGATCTCGGCCAGCACCGGCGCCGGGATGGCGGTGTCGACGGTCAGCGCGACCAGCGCCTCCCCGCCGGCCTGGTCACGGGCGACCTGCATGCCCGCGATGTTGACGCCGGCGTCGCCCAGGATGCGGCCGATGGTGCCGACGACGCCGGGACGGTCGGTGTAGCGCAGGAAGCCCATGTGGTCGGCGAAGACCAGGTCCACGTCGTCGTCGCCGACGGCGACGATCTTCTGGATGTGCTTGGGGCCCGCCAGCGTGCCGGAGACGGCCACCTCGGTGCCGTCGGAGAGCGTGCCCCGCACGGTGACCAGGTTGCGGTGGTCGGGCGACTCGCTGCTGGTGGTGAGGCGGACCTCGACCCCGCGCTCCTGCGCGAAGAGCGGGGCGTTGACGTAGCTGACGGTCTCGTCGACCACGTCCTCGAAGACGCCCTTGAGGGCGGAGAGCTCCAGCACCTTCACGTCGTGCTGGGTGATCTCGCCGCGCACCTCGACGTCGAGGCGGACCGCGACCTCGCCCGCGAGGGCGGTGAAGATCCGGCCGAGCTTCTCGGCGAGCGGCAGGCCCGGGCGGACGTCCTCGGCGATGACACCGCCCTGGACGTTGACCGCGTCCGGCACCAGCTCACCGGCGAGCGCCAGGCGCACGGAGCGGGCGACGGAGATACCGGCCTTCTCCTGGGCCTCGTCGGTGGAGGCGCCCAGGTGCGGGGTGGCCACGACGTTGTCGAACTGGAAGAGCGGCGAGTCCGTGCACGGCTCCTTGGCGTACACGTCCAGGCCGGCGCCGCCGACCCGGCCCTCCTTGAGCGCCGCGGACAGCGCCTCCTCGTCCACGATGCCGCCGCGGGCGGCGTTGACGATGCGGACGTGCGGCTTGACCTTGCGCAGCGCCTCCTCGCCGATCAGGCCCACGGTCTCCGGGGTCTTGGGCAGGTGCACGGTGATGAAGTCGGAGACCTGCAGCAGCTCGTCGAGGCTGAGGATCTTCACGCCCATCTGGGCGGCGCGCGCGGGCTGGATGTAGGGGTCGTACGCGACGATCTTCATCCCGAAGGCCGACATGCGCTGCGCCACCAGGGCGCCGATGCGGCCGAGGCCGACCACGCCGAGGGTCTTCTCGGCGAGCTCGACGCCGGTGTACTTGTTGCGCTTCCACTCGCCCTGCTTCAGGGCCGCGTTCGCCGGGGCGATGTTGCGGGCCACGGCGATCAGCAGGCCGCACGCCAGCTCGGCGGCGGTGACGATGTTGGAGGTCGGGGCGTTGACGACCATCACGCCGGCCTTGGTGGCCGCGGAGACGTCCACGTTGTCCAGGCCGACGCCCGCGCGGGCCACGACCTTGAGCTTGGAGGCTGCGGCGATGGCCTCGGCGTCCACCTTGGTGGCGCTGCGGATCAGGATGGCGTCGGCGTCGGCGATCGCGCTCAGGAGTTCTCCCCGGTCGGCGCCGTTGCAGTGCCGGATCTCGAAGTCCGGCCCGAGGGCGTCAACGGTGGCGGGCGACAGCTCTTCAGCGATGAGTACGACGGGGTTGCTCACGTGAGTCCTCACTAGTCCCTGGTCTACGGCCGCGTCCCGACGGCCGAAGGCGGTGGAGAGGGATGGCATGCCGCGTGGAAGACGCACGACGCTGTGAGCCTGACGCGCTTGTTAATGGAGTGTATCGGCGGCGGGCCCGGCATCCTGCGACAACGTGGAAGGATCACCCGCACGAGGGTGTACGGGGTGGCCAAAGCCGCCGGTCCCGGGGGCGCGGCGCCCCCGGGACCGTTCCGACCGCGGTGCGGAGGACTTACGCCTCCTCGTCCACCCAGCTCATGAGCTTGCGGAGCTTCTTGCCGGTGGTCTCCAGCAGGTGGTTCTCGTCGGCCTTCTTGTACTCGTTGTACCGGGGCAGGCCGGC